>CAMUZL010000004.1 GCA_947165185.1 uncultured Selenomonadales bacterium | reverse complement strand
CTGCGTCGCGCCATTTTCCGCCGATGTAAAGTTGGTAGCTGTCCTGCCAAATTTTTTTCGGAGCCATAGGAATTTCCCTCCCAAAATTATTTGGACAGATTATATCGCATTGAAGTCGGATACTGTCAAGAAAATTTTTGTGCCGTGTGATATAATCGGACAAAATTTCAAAGGAGCGATTGAGATGAAATATGTCAGCATTGTCGACGCCAAAGAGCAACTTTCCGACTTGATACAACTTTTGCAAGACCCGAAGGAAGAAGTTTATTTGACTTTCAACGGCAAACCGATTGTCAAAATGACGCCCGTCACGGAAAAACTGCCGCTCGCCGAAGAAAAACTGCCGAATCCGAATCGCCGCCGTTTTGGTATCGCCAAAGGAAAATTCACTTTCGACGATGAACTTTTCGACGCATTGGATGCAGAAATTTTGAAAAGTTTTTCCGAGGGGGTTGCATGATGAAAATTTTACTCGACACGCACATTTTGCTTTGGTTTTGCAACGGCGACGAAAGACTTCCGGTCGAAACACGCGAACTCATTGCGGACGAGAAAAACGAAATTTATTACAGCATTTTGTCCGTCTTTGAAGTCGAAATCAAACACGCGGCGCACCCCGACAGAATTTCAATGAGCGGCGAACAGCTTTTGAAACATTGCCAAATGCTTGAATTCGTTAAGCTTCCGCTCGAAATTCCGCACATTCTTGCGATGAAAAAGTTGGTTCGCAAAGAAAACACGCCGCCGCACCGTGACCCCTTCGATCGTCTAATGATTTCTCAGGCGATTGTCGAAAGCATGATTTTTATCACGCACGACGCACGAATTGCCGAATACATTTGCCCGCTGATTTACAAAATCTGAATAAAAATTTTTTCCGCCGAATTTTGCAGGGAAAATTATTCACGTGACGAAAAGCAACTTGTCGAAAATATTTCACGGAAGGAGGCTTGCAAAACTAAATTTTTCGGCAGAAAGGAGGAACGCACCATGAAAAACTTGGTTAGACTGACTTTGACGGCGATTTTTGTCGTCGCGTGCATTTTTTCAGCTACTACAGCGCAAGCGATTGGACGTGTAGCAAACGAACGAGAAATTTTAGCTGATATGTATGCTCATCCGGCAAATTACATTCGTTATGGCGGCGCAAGCATAGGATTGAGCTTTCTTATCGCGAGAAATTCATTGAACGTTGAACTTTACAATCCGCCGAACTACATAATCAGCGCAAGGAGAATAACGCATCACAACGGCATCACAAAAGAAAGTATAGAAGGTGACGATATTATTCGTTACAAGTACGATTTCGCGGCAAAAAAAATGTACATGGAGAAACAAGACCAAAATAAAAACGTTTCATGGGAATATTTGGAGCCCGCAGACAATAAATCGTACCATTATGACAATCTTGTTGCAGCTGGAGAGTTTTTGTTTTACATTGCGTACAACATGAGCTTTTACGATAAGCCTGCAATGTATTCGTTTCAAAAGTTTGTAAATGAAGGTCTTACTGGACTTCCAATGATAAACTTAGGAAACAATGGAGACAGCACGATTTGGCATTTTTACAATCACAAAACTGGACAAATTGAATGGTGGAAGCCTGTTTACAACAAGAAAACCAAAAATAACGAATGGGTCAGAGTGAAGTGAAGAAATTGCTCACTAAACGAAAAAACCGACTGGATTTTGTCCTGTCGGTAATTTTTTTGCTATTTATAGTTTCGGAGCTGAAAAATCTTGCTCAAAACAATTTCGGAATGATTTTTTGATTCGGCGCGGAAAATTTCTGTCGAAAATTATTTCAAACCGATTTTGAGCGTTGAAATTAGTTTTGAGCGTCGAAAACAGTTTCAAACGTCAAAAATCATTTCAAACCCGTTTTGAATGTCGAAACCCGAAAATTTTTGGCGACTGAGTAAAATCGAACCAAACGTTCGATTTTCCGAACCTACAATCAAAAATTTTTGGTGACTTAGTTCAATCGAACAAAACGTTCGCTACAGCGAACCAACAAAAAAATCCCGCTCGCTCTGAACGGGAAATTTTTTTATATGGGAAATTTTATCCGACAAACTTTTTAAAGGCGACGCAGGCATTGTGTCCGCCGAATCCGAACGAATTTGAAATTGCCGCGTTGACCGTGCGCGTTTGGAATTTATTCGGGACGTAATTCAAATCAAGTCCGTCGTCGGGCGTTTCGTAATTAATCGTCGGGTGAACGATGCCCGTTTCAATCGACAGGACAGTCGCCACAGCTTCGACGCCGCCCGCCGCGCCGAGCATGTGCCCCGTCATTGATTTTGTCGACGAAACTGCAATTTTATAAGCGTGTTCGCCGAAAAGAATTTTAATCGCTTCGGTTTCGCCTCTGTCGTTGAATTGCGTCGAAGTTCCGTGCGCGTTGATGTAATCAATCTCTTCGGGCTTGAGTTGAGCGTCGTCGAGCGCAAGTTTCATGCACGCCGCCTGAGTTTTGCCGCCCGGCGCGGGTGTGGTGATGTGATAGGCGTCGTTGTTGCTTCCGTAGCCGACAATTTCCGCGTAAATGTGTGCACCGCGATTCAAAGCGTGATTGAGTTCCTCAAGCAGAATAATTCCCGCGCCTTCGCCCATGATAAAGCCGCTGCGGTTTTTGTCGAACGGTCGCGACGCGTGAGCGGGGTCGTCGTTGTGATCGGAGCACAAAGCCTTCATTGCCGCGAAACCGGACACGCCTGCGGGAGAAATTGCCGCTTCGGAGCCGCCCGCGAACATTAAATCAGCCTCGCCGCGTTGAATCACTCGAAAAGCGTCGCCGATTGAGTTTGTGCCCGACGCGCACGCCGTAACAATGCATTCGCTTGGGCCGTGAAGTTTAAACGCAATCGCGACGTTGCCCGCCGCCATATTCGCAATCATCATCGGAATAAAAAACGGGCTGATTCTCGACGCGCCTTTGGTGAAAAGTTTTTCGTATTGATTGTGCAAAGTTTCCATGCCGCCGATACCCGAACCGATAAAGACGCCCGCACGTTCGCCGTTGATTTTTTCGAGCTTTGAATCTTCAAGAGCCAATTTTGTCGCCGCCAAAGCAAATTGCGTGTAACGATCCATGCGCTTGAGTTCTTTTTTGTCGATAAAATTTGCGGGGTCGAAGTCCGCAACTTCGCCGGCAATCTGCGCGGTGTAACCGGTCGTGTCGAAGCGCGAAATTTTTCCGATGCCGTTTCGTCCGTCTTTGAGAGCTTGCCAAAAATTTTGCCAACCGGTGCCGATTGGAGTGACTGCGCCCAAACCCGTGACAACAACTCTGTTATCCAAAAATATCAACTCCTTTGTTGCAATTATAACGCCGTCAAAAATAATGCGCAATGTGCAATGAAGCTTTCAACTGTCAGCTTTTAGCTTTCAGGATTGTAATTTTCGGCTAAAAGCTAAAAGCTCTAAGCTAAAAGCTAACATACAACGTGCAAAAATTTTCGCATGTCGACGTGAGCGACCGGCGACGTTAAATTTTGTAAATATCGTTGTACTTGTCGCGCAAGGCGGTCAAAGTTTCGCGAAATTCCGTTTGAAATTTATTGACTCGGCGGTTGCTGAAATCATTGATGGCGAAATTTATCATTGAATCAACATGCGGCAGCAAAATTTCTTCCAGAAAAATTCTGATGCCGCCGCCGAAGATCCCGATAAATTTTTCCCGCGTCGCGTCGCTTTCGTCTTTAACGTCGAGCATGTCGTTTAACGAGTTTTCCAAAACATTTTCGGTGGCGATTAAATCTTCAAGCGCAGTCAATTTTTCCATCATCGCCATCAAGCCCAAAATGTCGCCGAAATTCACCGGTTCGCCTTTGAGTCGAATTTCGTTGTCGGTTTTCATCGCACGTGTGAAAAGTTTTTTCACGGCGGCGCGTCTGTCTTTGGAAGTGTCAAGTTTCAGTTTCATGTCAAAACCTCCCGCAATTAAAGATCGTAAACGTCCTGATATTTTCGCACGAGCTGTTCGAGCCGATTGAGCAAATATTTTTTCAGTCGTTGCCCGCGCTCCAAAACAAAATTCCAATCGGCAACGAAATCCAGCGTGAATTCAATTCGCGGCAAAAGAATTTCATCGACGAACCGCACAAGATTTTCATAGGTGATGTTCAGGTAAACGTCGTTGCCTTTGGGGTTATGCACTTCGCCTATGTCGTCCATCGTGCAGTAAAAAATATCTTCGGTCTGAATAAGTTCGCCAATCGAATCGAGATATTCAAGCATCGTCATTGCGCCAATCCAATCGTCGCCGTGTTCTTGGTCGTGAATCAAAGATTCTTGGAAATTAAATGTGCGCTTGCGCGCTGCCGATAAAAATTTCCATCTGTCTTCCGGAAAATCAAGCTTCATAAAAAAATTTCTCCTTCATTGTAAGTGGTCAAAAAAATTTTAACACGCACAGGATTTTCAAGCAAGACGAATGGAAATCTTACACATACAAAAATTTATCAGACGAATATGGCATGAACATTTCCAAATTTACTTGCCGCAGCTGTCATTTATCTTTAATTTGCCGATAGTCTTCGATTGAGTCTGTCGCTTTAATGCCGGCGCGTTGACTTTATAATTCAATTTTAATATATTCTCTCCGAAAATTATGACCGCTTCGGTTCGATGGAAAGAGAGCTGATTTTATGGCACAGATTATCAAGCAGACAAACGGAACAATTCTTTTCGAGGAAATAAATCCCGAAAAATTGGACTTGCTCACGTTGGTCGGTGACACCAAAGGTCTGGACAGCTTGTCCGATGAAAAAATCAAAGAAATTTTGGAAACCCTTTGCGTCAAAAGCTTCGACGAGTTTATCGAGAAATTTTCGCCGGTTGTCTATTCGTTCTACAACGCGAACAATCAGCGAGTCATGTACACGTTGAAGAAACCGGAATCAATCCCCGACGACCTGTTGACGGAAATTCATTTGAATCTGCAAAATGATTTTCTGAAAATGCTGTTGACACTCATTGACGCGAAACGTTCGCAAGGTTTGCTGAATGTCGATTTCAAATTTGAAAATCTCACAGATTTGATTTCGCCGCGCAAAATCATCGAGGACATCAAGCAGAATCGAAAAGAATTGCGCTACACTTATTCAAAATACGTTCAGTTGGAAGACGAAGACCCGAAGAAATTGGACATCGGCGACAAACTCAACGTCATGATGGAAGAGGCAAGCATGAATTACAACAACGTCATGGCGATGCTTCCGTTGGCGATTGAGGACATCAAAACGCGCCTTCTTTTGACGAGCGGCAGCGGCGGCGCGGACGCAACTCCGCTGGCTTTGGGTGTGCTCACCATGGGCGAAGAAGGTGAACTCAAAGTTATTGAGGCACCGAAACCGGAAACTTCAACCGCGCTTGTCACGCTTGACGACAAAATCAACGAAGGTCTTATCGAAGTCATCGGCGAAGACTACGAGGCTCTCAACGAAGACAATCACAACGATTATGTCAAAGCTTTGGTCACGCGCACTTTTTGCCCGTTGCCGTCGACAATGGTCAGCGAAATTGACGTTGGAAAAGAAATTGAGAACTACAACGCCTATTTGCAATTCTACAAAACCGCCAAAGACGACTTCATCAAGACGGTTAAGCCGCTGATTGAAAAAATTGTCGGCGTGCGTCTTTTCTTCGAACAATATCCGGCGAAACTTCGCGGCATGAAACCGACTTTGCTCGTGACGAACGTCAAAAGCGAAATGATCGCCAAAGCTCCGAACATTACGCGCTTGGTGACTTATCTCAACACCGTCAACGGCAAAAACGATTTCGACAACACAATCTGGTACGCGATTTTTCCGAACGTCGCCTTTGACGCAAAAGTTCAAACGAAGTTGACGCGCCAAAGATTTAAAGGCAACGTCGAAAAGGAAGAAACTGACGTAAATACAATCGAAACGCTCACGCGCATTCTTGACGTGCTGAAAGATTTTCGCGTCCAATGTTTCTTCAGCTTTTCTTCCAACGAAAAAAATACCTTCAACGCAATGGCGACCGAAGGCATTGACAGGTACATTGACAAAACCGTTCCTCTCACGAACAAAGCGTTCAGCGAGTTTGCAATTCCCTGCTTCCCGAATTTCACGATTATCCCGAAGGATAAATCGGGCGTCGTGCTTGATTCGAAGATGACACTCAACGAAAATAATCTTGCCGAAATGTCCAAAGCCAAGCAGGACATCATGAAACTTTGGATTGACGGCATTTACGTCGGCGCGGCTTACGTCGCGGCAGGCATTGTCGCTGCGTATCAAGACCCCGAATATCTCAAGATGATTTTCCGCCGCAATGTCGATAACTCTTTGCCGGGCGTTCGCTTTGACATCGAAGAAGGCGACAATTCGCTTTTGGTTTACACAACGCTGGCAAAAGAAATTACCGGCTTCACAAACCCGATTAAAACGGAAATCAATAAAAAAAGTTTCGGCTTCGTTTTTTCGTCGGAAAATGCGATTTACAACGGCTTGCCGATAACGAACATCATGGTCTACAAGTCTCGCGATTTGCTTTACGACGAAGCCAACGGCGTTTACGAATCTATTTACAAAACGCAAGTCACGACTTACATTCAGCGGATTTTGCAGAATTTCTCGAACGACTTCAAGCAAGACAAAATTGCGCGGTTCTTCAGCTCCAATCCGAATTCGCAGTTGAGTCAGTGGCTTGAAAAGCGCGGGAACATCAATGCAATCGTCGGCTCGGGCGACAATCTCAGTTGCACAATCGACGAGGTGAACAATATTTGCACGCTGAATATCGCCTTCAACGGCAACATCAAAAATCTTGAGATCGAAACGACGCGTACAACTTCGGCGAGTCACGTTTAATCAAAAAATTTTTTCGAGGTATGAATCATGGGATTTCGCGTTAAAATCACCGGCGGCAAAGATGTCGAGTTCAACGAAGGCATTATCACGAGCGTGGAATTTGTTTCCGACACGCCCGACACTTCCAATGCCCGTTCGACAGATTTGGGCGTCGTTCTGAATATCAAAGGCAGAATCAATTTTTCGCTCGGTGCCGAGGAAGAAGACTCCACCGTCGAATTGGCAAACTGGGCTTTGATGCCGTCCGATCAATCGGATTGTTATCGCAACGTTCAAGTTCAAGTCGTCAGCGGCGGGCAGATTGTTCGCCAATACACCTACCCGAATGCTTTCGTCATGGGTTACACGGAAGATTTGAACGACGAAGAAGGCGTCGGCGAATTTGAGTTGCTCTTGAAGCAAAAGAAAGATTTGACTGCCAAAGTCGAGTTGAAAGGCAATTTTGAAGAATAAAGGCGGGTGAGTTAAATGGCTTTGGATTTCAGTACCGACAACCCCAAAATTGAACTCGAAGAGGAAAGCACCAAGCAAATTATTTTCAAGGTCGAAATTCCGCAGGACAGCCGTGCGCGGACAAAAGATGTCGGCGTCACCATGATTGTCAAAGGAAAAATCCTGCCCGATACCGCCAGCGCAGGCAACGCGGCCGACAGCACAGCGAAACTTATGGAGTGGTCGATTGTGCCGGCGGAGAAAAAAGAAGCTTATCGCTCCGTCACCGTGAAAGTTAAAAGCGGCGGCATTGTCACGCGGCAATACGAACTGCCCAACGCGTTTATCGTCGATTACTTTGAAACTTTCGCGAACTCTGAAGGCGTCGGCGAATTTACGCTCACGCTCAAGCAAATGAAAAACAAATTGGCCGATGTAAAAGTCACCGGCGGATTCTCGGAGTAAAAATTCGGCGAAGGGACGGTTGATTTTGTTCGTCAATCGTCCTTTCTTGTTTACCCGACACGGAGAAAATTTATGACGTATTACGAAATTCTCGGCGTCGACAGGAACGCAACCGCCAAAGAATTGAAACACGCTTACCGCGAATTGGCGCGAAAGTGGCACCCAGATTTGAATCGAGACAACCCCGAAGTCGCCGAAAAAAAATGACGGAAATTAACGTCGCCTATTCCGTTCTCTCGGACGAAGTTGCGCGAATCGACTACAACAAAAAATTGGACGCCGAAGCCGCGCAATCTGCTCGCGGGAGACGAACGACGACGGGTAAAACTCAAACGTCGCAAAGAACGTCCGCCAAAACTTCGGCGGAACAAAACGCAACCGTCGACTTTGGCAACATCAACAGCGCGTTTGAATCTTTTTTCGGCTTCGACCCGAAAACCAAAACCGTCACGAACGAAGATAAATTAAACACTTTCGCCAAAACCACGCGGAAAAAAAATCCGCTCGACACCACGGACTTTTTTGAAAAATTCATGGGCATAAAACATTAGGCGGAAAAATTTTCATGTCAAGATACAACATTTACACGGCTTTAATCGGGATAGTCAGCGTTTTTTTTATGCTGTCAATCAGCCTGAGCAAAATCCCGTTCCCGTTGAAAACTTTTTTTGTGGGCGTCGGAGCGATCATGTTCGTTCATTCCGCGTGGACTTTGTATCGCGCTTTAATCGCCCGCTCGTCGACGGAAAAAGTTGACGAGACCGAAACGAACGCCATTACTCAAATTTCGTTGCTCAACAAAGACGGCGAAATTGTGCGCTCGTGGGAACTTTACGGGAAGACCGCCGCCATTATCGGAAAAGACATTCGCGAAAATCACGTCGACATTGATTTGGGTTGGACTGCTTACGCCGCAATGGTTGACGTTGAGCACGCCGCTTTAAATTTTGCGGGCGGAAATTGGTACGTCGAAGATTTAGACAGCGAAAACGGCATTTCGGTCAAAAAATTTTCGGACGACGAAATTTACAAGTTGAGCGTCTCGCAACCTTGCAAGTTGGATTTGGGCGACATAATTTTTATCGGTCTGTGCCAACTGAAACTACATTGAACCAAAGAAGGAATTTTATGAACGGTCTGATTCGTTGCCAAAACGGACATCTTTTCAGCTCGCGGCGTTACGGAACAATTTGCCCCTATTGCAATTTGGAGACTTCATCGCCGGAAAAACAAGCTGCGCCGAAAAATGACGACGACGCAATTACCGAACTTTTGATGAGCGAAATTCGTCCCGTTTGCGGCTGGATTGTCTGCATTCAAGGGCCGCGCAAGGGCAAAGACTACAAAATCCACGACGGAAAAAATTTTGTCGGGCGCGCCGACGATATGGACATTCAAATTCTCGGCGACAACAAAATTTCCAGACGGAATCACGCCGTTTTGGTTTACGACTCCAAACGCCATGAAACTGTTTTGTTGCCCGGCGATTCTAACGGCATTGTTTATCACAACGACGCGGCTTTGTACACGCCGATGGTTTTGAGCGTCTACGACGTGATTGAAATGGGCGACAGCAAATTTTTGTTTATCCCGTTTTGCGGCGACCATTTTCGTTGGGAAAATTTGCCCGACGGTGACGACAAAACTCACATGCAATTTGGGAAGGAAAATAAGTGATGGCGGACATTGCAATTCCCGTCGCGCTTTTTTTGTGCCTGATAATTTTGTTCGTCTTGCGGTGGCGCGACAAACATCGTCAAGGCGTGCCGTTGCTCCACTCAACTTGCGAACTCGGCGCGGCGTCAACTTTCGGAACGCGTGCCGTTCAGCAAGATTATTTCGGCGTGAAAGAACTTGAAGGCGCATTGCTGATTTTGTTGGCTGACGGTATCGGGCAACACGGAGACATTGCCGCGAAACTTGCGGTTGACACTTTCCGAAATTTATTCGTAAACAAAGCGATACTCGACAAGCCGCAATATTTTTTTCGACGCGCCGCCAATGCCTCGAACAAAATTATTTTGAATACGCTGGAAGAACGTCAAGGCGAAAGTTCCGTCGCCGCCGTTGTAATCGATAAGTCGCAATTTTTTTACATGCTGGTCGGGAATTGTCGCGTCGCAGTTTTTCGTAACGGCGATTTAATTCCCGTTTCCGAAGGGCAAACCATTGACGTACTTGCCCGCCACCGCTACGAAGAAGGGCGCATTTCCAAACAACAAACGCTGGAACTTTTGGACAGACAACGGCGTTACAATGTTATCGGGCAAGATTCTTTCGAGGAGCTTGAACTTTTCAGCAAGCCGCTGAAACTCAAGAAAAATGATTTAATCGTCGTGATGAGCGAAGGCGTCCTCAATACTTTGCGCTGGAAAGAAATCGAAGAAATTTTGGAGAAACCCCAATCGCCGCAATTTTTGGCGGAAACGGTGATAAAGCGCGTTGATAAATCCCCAATGGTCGACAAAGCCAACGCCACGATTTTAATTTGTCGGCAATCGTGAGGCTGTGCAATGAGAAAATCCAACAGTATTTTCAAAACGGCGTTTGTATCGGAAGCCGGAGCCGAACTCGCCAACAACGATTATTTTGCGTTCATCGAGTTTGACGATTATGCCTGCTACGTTTTGGCGTCTGGCATAACGGATTTTGAAACGTCGCAGGCCGCCAAAGAAGTTGTCGAGCATTTGATTTTGAGCTTTGAAGAAAAATCGTCGATGACAAAAACCACGCTCTTGCAATACATGAAAGAGACGAACGAACGATTGTTGCGGGGCAGTCACGCCCGCCGCTTAAAAGCTTCGGTTATCATGGTGGTGACGGACTACGAAAAATTTCGATACGTGTCCGCCGGCAACGTTCGCTTGAGGATGTACAGGCAAGGGCGATTTCTTTTGAATTCGTCCGATATGTCGCTGGCAAAAGATTTGGTTGACAAAGGCGACTTGACTCCGCTTGACCGTCACGAAGAGCGGCATAATTTGTATGCTTACCTCGGCAAGAAAGATTTTTTTCACCCGTTCGTTTCCAAACTTCAAAAACTTGAAGACTCGGATATAATTTTGCTGTATTCGCAAGGTCTGTGGGAAAATGTCGATTCGCAAGAGATTGACGAGATAATTGAAGGCGCGACCGACGATCCGCAAGTTTCCATTGACGCGCTGGAAGATGTCCTGCTTTCCCGTCAGCCGAAGAATTTAAAAAGTTACACGGCCGCCGCGATTTTCGTCAACAAAATTTACCGCGACCCCGAACGCGAACGAAAACGCTTGCTCTATATGAAAATTGCGCTCGGTGTCGTCGCCGTGCTGATTATAATCGGAATAGTCGCGTACATTTTCCATCACATTCGTCAAAACAAAATCGAAACTCTCGAAAAAGAAAAAGCCGCAATGACAAATTACATCCAAGTTGAAAATTTCAAGCGGGCACAAGAAACTTGTCAAGTAGCGTTTAAATTGGCGAAGGACTTGCGAATCAAAGACGACGAAATCGATTTGGGCAACAACTTGATTATGCTCGACTACATTGTTCAGGCCAATGAATTTCTTGTAGCGGGAAATTATTTCTCGGCATACGACGTTTATTGGAACGCGCTGAAAAATTCTATCGGCATTGATAAAAATGTTCGCGACTACATTCAACGGCGACTTGATACCCTTGAAAATCGCATGAACATGGGTGAATACATGAGACTCGGCGACAGTTTTTTCAACAACGGAAATTTCGACGAGGCCGAAGGCTTGTACTTGAAAGCGATTGATCGGGCCGGCGAACTGCACGACAGCGACACACGCGAAAAAGCTTATGCGTCCTTGGAAAAAGTTTACGACAAACGCGCTCAGTTGCGGAAGGCGGCAAGTGACGAATTGGAAGCGAAAAAACAAGTTGCTTTGAGCGACGCGCTGAAACAGGGCGATGATTTGTTGGCGGCGGGCGATTTGGACGGAGCGCGCAAAGCTTACCTTGACGCCCGAAAACTTTCCGACGACCCAACTGTTCGGATGCAAACTTCCGAAGCTCTCGGCAAAGTTTCCGAAGCTCAAGACAAAAAAGCGGCCGACGAACGCACCACCGCCGAAACGAAGAAAAAGCAACAGGACGAAGCCGAGCAACTCGAAAAGAACGGCGACAAAGCTTTTGATGACGGTGACTTTTTGGCGGCGCAAATGTATTACATGCGGACGATTGAATTTTACAACGAAACTTTGCGCGACAAAGAACGGGCGCAACTTGTTCAGAAAAAATACGACATCGCCACGCAAAAATTTTCCGAAGCCGACAAGCAGAAAAAAGACGTTATCGCAATGGAACAAAAAGCTCGCGATTTCTTCGCCGAAAAAAATTACGCCGAAGCAAAAGCGTCGGCAACCATGGCGAAAAAAATGTACGAAGATTTGGACATGAAATCCAAAGCGGACGAGATGGATATTTTGTTGCAGGAAATTGCCACGGACGAAATTATTTCGTCGTCGGTTAAGTAGGTCGAACTCTATGGAACAAAAACGATATTACAGGCACGACTTGGAATTAATGACGGTCTATCAGCTCCAGGAAATTGCGCGACACGAAAAAATAATTCCCGCCGTCGTCAATCGCCTCGACAAAGATTTGTTAATCAAGACGATTTTGCAGTATCGCGGGGCGGAACGCGCTTTGCTGATAAACGAATTTCGGGCGGACGATTACAAGCGGCTTGAAGAAATTTTCCCGCTGATAACTTTTCAGCCGAAAAAAATTGCGCGCTTTGAATTCAACGCCAACATCACCGTTTGGCAAGGTCTCGCCACGGATTTTTTCGACAAGCTCACGATAACTTACGAGCCCGCACTTGTCGGCACGAACGCTTTCATTGTCGACAGCGAAAAAAATTTGTGCGGCGTCTTCAACGTCGAAGAAAAAATCGGCGACAAAAAATATTTATACCTGCGCAAAGACAGAAATTTTCCTTGCCGCGAAGCCCGAATAAAAAATTATTTTTTGATTCTCTTGGAGCGCGTTTACTCCGAGGAGTTTTTTAATTTCTACAACGGGCTTATCGAATTCGTTCAGGAAAATATCCCCGCGTATCGTCTGCAACTTTTGAACTTTCACGTCAACGAGCCGGAAATTTTGCGAATCCCCGTTGCGATTGATTTCGGGACGGCAAGCACGACTGCCGGCGTTTTGGACTTCAAAGAACACAGCGGCGCGGCTCAACCGCTCAGCGAAAAAATTCGTCACGCAATTTTTTACGACAACGACGGCAATGCGACGCAGTTGATTCCGTCGGTTATCGGCGTTCGTTCGCTGGAAGATTACAAAAATCCGAAATACGCTTTCGGCTACGACGCAACGAAATTGATTGACCACATGGACGAGAGCTACACCGTTTTTTACGACCTGAAAAGATGGATTGCCGACTACGACAAAGAAGAGGAGCTGACGGACAACCTCGGCCGCAGGATTTTCATTCGCCGCAAAGTCATGTTGCGCGAATTTTTGATTCACGTCATACACTCCCTGGAAAATTACATCAAAGGAATTGTTCATTCGGTTCATTTTTCCGCGCCCGTCAAGCAGAAAAGAAAATTTCGGCGACTCTTTCAAGAAATTTTGCCCGAATACGTCGTCGAGAAAAAAGAAATGATTGACGAAAGTGTTGCCGTGCTTTACAACACAATCAGCGATTTAATCGAGAGCAAAAAAATTCGCAACCAGCAAAAATATCGCGCACTGGTTATCGATTGCGGCGGCGGAACGACGGACGTATCGTCCTGCACTTTTCAAGTCGACAATCGGCGCGTCTCCTACGACATCGACATTGAGACCGCTTACGAAAACGGCATTACGGATTTCGGCGGCAACAATTTGACTTACAGAGTTTTGCAGATGCTGAAACTGAAAATCGTCGAAACGCTTTGCGAACAATATCAAAACGAAGACGGACGAATTCGCGCCCGCCACGAATTTTACGGCGAAAAAATTGCTTTTGACGGTCAAACTTTTCTCCGCGCCTCAGCCATTCCGAAATTAAAAACCCTGATGAAAAATTTTAACACGGACGTTTTCAGCGATGAGGAAGAAGACACCGAGCCGCCTTATCGGGAATTTGAATACGCCTATGACCTTGCCGAAGAAATTATCCCGACGAAGTTCAAAGCGTGGGAAAATCGGACTCGTGCGGAATATTTTCGCGTCCGCAACAACTACTATTTTTTATTTTCGTTGGCAGACAGAATCAAGCGCGAGTTTTTCAAAAGCTACGGCGTGATGCGCATTTTGTTGTCGGTCGAAGGCAACAGCTTCAGACGCGGTCGAAATTGGGAAATTTATCGACGAGCGGAAACCTCAACCGAAAATCTAATCACAATTCCGCTGGACAAGTGGCGACTTACTTTGAAAATCGGCGACGAACTGAACTTGATGAAAAGTTTGCCCGATATTGAGTTCAATCTCTTTGAAATATCGCTGCTTATCAATCCCGACATCTTCAACATGATCAGCCAACTTTTTACTCCGCTTTACGAGAGCGGCGACATTGAAAATTACAACCTGATAAAATTGAGCGGGCAATCTTGCAAGGTGACTTTGTTCCGCACGGCTCTGAAAGAATTCGTCCCGGGCAAGGTGATAAAAACTCGTCCCGTCGACGAAAAAACGAGCGAGAAAAACGAATGGAAGATGGCTTGCCTTGACGGGGCTTTGAAATTTTTGCGCGACAAAAAATTTGGTTACGCGGACATCGACATAAAAAATCAGCGACCGCATTTGCCTTACGTCCTTACGGGTTTCACGCACACCGGCGAAGAAGTCACGCTGATTGACGATTCAAAATCCAAAGAACGCGGCGTTCTCTCGCGAACGATTGAGGATTTGACGCTGACCGTTTATCTCAAAAACAACAGCAAAAATTTGCGGCAAGAGCTGATTTATGAATGCGTGCTTGAAGAATTCGTACCGAAAAAGCAAGAGGAAATTGAAGAAATTTACGGCGAAAATATTCCTCAGGACGAAACCGACACGATTATCAACCGCGAAGTAAAATTTTTCATTTGGGCGGAACCGCAAGATTGGGGCTTCGTTATCGTGCCGGTTTACAGATACGAAGAAACTTTGCACATCGGCAAAGAAAAATTTTTCGACTTCGAGAACGAACAATGGATAAAAAATTTTTTCGACGGGCTGAAATGATGAGCAAAAAATTTTTCGCGTTGATTTTGGTTTTGGTGACGGCGTTCAACTTTTTGATCGTCGACGTTGCTTTTGCCGCAACCGACGAAGAAAAAGCCGCCAAGAAAGAACGCAAACTCGAAAAGAAACGCCAAAAAGAATTGCTCAAAGCGCACAGGAAGACCAATATTCTTCAAGTTGAGCAATGGGCGGAGGCGGGCGACCTTCAAGCGCAAATTATTTTGTACTACGCCTACAGCACGGGACAGCACGTCAAACGAAACGCGGCAACTGCCGCGCAGTGGAAAGCGACTGTCGGCGCGGACAATGAAAATTTTTTGGAAAATTTTATCCCGATTGCCTATCACAAAAAGAAAAAAGTTCCGCTCCAAGAATTTTACGGCTTCGCGGCGGCTCATTCGCAACTGGGCGAAGGTGTGCCTGTCAATTACGATGACGCCGTTCGTTGGGCGCAACTCGGCGCGTCGGAAAATGATCCGCTGTCGTTGGCGATTCTCGGCACGGCTTATTACACGGGGCGCGGCTTGCAACAGGATTACGCCAAAGCGATTGAATTTTTCAAGCGGGCGGACACGGAACCGATTGCGCTTTATCATTTGAGCGACGCTTATGCTCACGGCAACGGCGTTGACAAAGACTTGGAGAAAAGCAAATTCTACGCGGACTATCTGAAATTGGTGCGTCAACCAAAAATTGACAAGCAGACTGAAAAAAACATGCGCAAGCTGAAAAAAGAAATGGAGTCTCGTTGACAGCTAAATAAAAATTATAATAGGTTATAAAACGTTGTTGATTTTTGAAGTATTGGCGGTGAGTAAAATGATGAAGTCGTTTAAAGTCATGCTTGTGCCGAACAATGAACAACGGACGCGCTTGTTTCAATTCGCGGGCACGGCTCGTTTTGCTTACAACTGGGCACTTCAAAAAGAACGCGAAGCTTATGACGCGGGCGAAAAATTCATCAGCAATTTCGATTTACGCAAGGAATTCACGACGCTGAGGAATTCCGCCGAATATCCGTGGCTTAAAACGATTTCAAACAACGTGACAAAACAGGCGATAAATGATTGCGTCGACGCTTTTATCAAATTTTTCAAGAAGCAAAGCCGTTATCCGCAATTCAAAAGCAAACGACGCGGCGATTTCAGTTTTTATCAAGACACGGACAAAATTCGAATTACGGCGACACACGTCAAATTTGAGATGATTTCGACAAGTCGTCGCAAAAATCGCCGACAACTGAATTGGATACGGCTTGCCGAAGTCGAACGAATTCCGGTCGGCGTGAAGTATAAACAACCGCGAATTACTTTCGACGGCTTGAATTGGTGGCTGGCTGTCTCCGTTGAATTCGAGCCTGAAAAATCGCAAGCTGATGGCGAACCGATTGGTATCGATTTGGGCATAAAAAATTTGGCAACTTGTTCCGACGGGACAGTTTATCCGAACATCAATCGAACTGCGTCCGTTCGGAGGTTAAAGAAAAAACAGCGTAGGTTGCAACGCTCCATCTCGCGAAAATACGAGATGAATAACACGAAAGGAGAAAGTTACTCGAAAACGCGCAACATTATAAAGAGCGAACGAAAACTTTTACGAATTCATCACCGATTGGCGAACATACGACAAAATTATCGACACCAAATCACAAGCGAAATTATCGGACGAAAACCAAATTCGATAACGCTTGAAGATTTGAACGTGCAGGGAATGATGTCGAATCGTCATTTGTCCAAAGCGGTGCAGGAACAGGGATTTTACGAATTTCGACGGCAGATAGAGTACAAAGCTCAATGGGCGGGAATAACCGTCGTGATAGCCGACAGATATTATCCGAGTTCCAAAACCTGTATCGCGTGCGGACACGTGAAGAAAAATTTGCGCCTGTCGGAACGAATTTATCACTGCGAAAAATGCGGCAACGAAATAGACCGTGATTTACAAGCGGCGATAAATTTGAGACGATACGCAAGCTGATTGGATGAAAAACTACCCGTTCGTTAGCGGGAAAGTTAAGCCTGTGGAGCGTCATACCAAACGCAAGTAGCCTCGGCAAAAGCGGGCGCGCTGAAACAGGAATGAAACATAAGAGTTTTTATAGCTTTTTGTAAGTTTTCAGTAACGGCGAAAAAGTAGTGGGCTTGTTCGACAGCAATTTCAACATTGAAAAATATGTTCGCGACAGAATTCCCGAACTTGATAATCTTGCCAACCGCGACTTGTTCAAAAGAATCGTCGGCAACTTGACGATTGACTTGTACAGACACGTAAAAGATGAATATGACGCGCTGGAGCGACGAGTTTTCGACGAGGCTCCCAAAGCAATGCAGTTGCCCGACTTGATAACCTGCGTCATTTCCGCCGACAAATACGATTTGACGGATGATCAAATGTTCCCGATTTTCGCCGAAGATTTGGACGAGGTCAAAGTTGACGCGCTTGAAATGATTTCGACAGTTAATAGCGGCAAAGAATTTTATCTTTACACCTGCATGATAAAAGTCGATTATTTGACGCTCAAAAAATTATTGGGCAGTTCGCGGCGTTTTAAAGGTGTGATTCAAAACGAGTTCGGTCAGACTTCCGCCGAGTTCATTATTAAGCCGAACGACCGCTACATAAAAAAAGCGCAGGAACTTTACGAAATTGCCGGCTTGAATTATTTGCCGTGGCGCAGTCTCAATCTCGCGTATCTTTTCAAGCTGTTTGATGTTTACGTCGTTGCGATTGACGAATGGGACGATCAAACCGAAGTGCGGGAAGTCACCACGGATTTTGAAGAGTTCGCCGAAAAAATTTTGTACAAGCCGTTGCCGCTGTGGAATATTCGCGAAGTGACGATTAAAGGCAATTCGTATCCGCAACCCGCAGTTGACAGAAAATATTTCGAGCATTACTTGTACAAAAAACAATTTCGCGACGGGCGGGAATATCTTCTGCGCCGTGCCGATACCGTCGTCAGAAATATTCGGCGGCAGGGCGGCGACTTTTACATCATGTGCGATGAAGATTTGCCCGCCGACTGGCAATTTTACGAATTTGCGACCGCGCCCGAAGCCGTCAATTATGAAAATCCGCTTGTCAGCAATGAGCGCAACGAAAATTTTTCGCGCAACATGATTGAGTATTTCGGGCAACGAATCAAGACGCGCACAGAGATGATCAGATTTTTGAATTCGTTCAAGGCGTCCGAAATCGTGGAGTTCGTCGACGCGAAAATTTTTGACGACTACAAAGACGCCGAAACTTATTCGATGGAAGATTTTATCGACCACGAATATCGCACGGGTGACCGCGAACGCACAATGGAATTTTCTTTCCGCGCCAAAGACGAAAATTTTTATCTGAATCGCGACATGATGAGTTTCCTCGTGACGGAAATGCAACATCTTTTCCCCGAATATCGTTGCGTCGGAAAGTTGGTGCGGTAATGAATTGCATTTGGGACATCGTGCTTCGGGCGGCCGAGGACGACATTGAGGCGCGGAAATTATTTTTCAAGCCCGCCGAAAATTTTTGCCCGTACTGCGAACAATCTTTCAAGACGATAAATCAACGGCGCGTCGAGGAAACCGAAATCGAAATAAATCCTCTGGCGCGCTTCTCGAATATTTTTGAATACCTGTTGCATCCCGACTGCCTAAATTTGATTTACAAAGATCAGCAACAATTCACGGCGTATTTTTTCGACCTGCTCACGCATTTTTTGGCGGAAGTTGATTTGTGTCACGGCATGACGCGACGGGAATTTTACGTGCGGCAAATTCGTCGCGAACTGTTGAGCGGAATTTTCGGCGACGTTGCCCGCGAAGGCATGGAACAATTAAATCGCGAAAAACAACTTGCCGTCGCGGATGAACTTTTACGCGTCATGGAAGTCGGCTCAAGCGTCCGTTCTTTTTGCCACATCATGAAACAAATTTTTGAAGACTGCATAATTTATCAGGGACGAGCGCACCCGCAAAGAATTTACGTTTACATCGGGCAACGCCGCACCGAAAAATTGGAAAAGCAATGGCAGTTGATTCGCGAAACTTTTTTGGCGTTCGACTTTGAAGCCCGCGTTTTCTGGGATAAACATTTCGGCATCATTGACGTGGCGGAAACCATGCGCGTCGACAATATCGCGATTTTTTAGGAGTGGTGAACTTGAACGAGCAAAAATATCCGCAATTCGAGCGGCTCCACATATTGCGCGCCGAAGCTCTTTGCAGTCTGCGGGAACGAGCTTTTGACGTGTTTCCACTGTATCTTCGCGACTGCAGTGACGGCATTGTCAGCGGTTGCGATTTCGTGACGACAAAAACTCTGGTTACCTTGCAACCGGGATTGATTCTGCACGAAAATTTTTTGTACTTCATTCAAGAGCCGATGAGCGTGGAATATTGGCCGACGGAAGAATATGCGCTGCTGAAATTGATTTTTGAGCCGCCGACTTTGACGGAAAATTTTCTTCAACGGAACGTCCGAATAAATTTGTCCGCCGAAATGAAGTTGGCAGCGAACGAAATGGAACTTTGTCGTTTCAAGTTGAAACGCGGCGCGATTTTGCGCACGAAGTACACGGATTTTTTCGACATGGCGACAGAATTCGACACGGTCAACTTAATTAACGCGCCCCATGCGGCGGTTGGCGGTTCCACACTCGCGCCCGAAATTCTTCGGACATTCGCGGCGGAGGCAAAAAATTTCGCGCTGAATTCGGAAGATTTTTCGTTCTGTCTCGCCGCGCTGTCGGGAAAAATTTTGAACACCGATCAAATTGCTTTTTACGTCGAACGAAAGTTGAAAATTGAATTGCCAGACCGCGACAATCAAACGCTTTACGAAAATCTCTGCAAAATTCTTTCGGACATCAAAAACGGCAACAGACGGGAACTTTTGTCGCCGCGTCGTCGCCGCAGAGAAATTATGGTTGAGTGAAAACTTTTTCGAGCAAAATTCCGATTGGCTGTCGTCGCAACAAACATTCCGCCGCCTCCAGTGACAAAAGCCAAATGTCGTCCGCCGGCAACCCGCAATGAGCAACGCGCCGTTTTTGAGTGCCGAAAGTTTCACCGTCAATTTTACCGCCTTGCCGCGAACGATTTGCGAACTTTCGTGGATTGCCTCCACGCACGGCAGATACGGCAACCAGAACAGCGGATGCGTCGCGTCGGCGGGCTTGGATTTTCGATACATCTGAACGCCTTTGAACTGCATTGCCGGCTCAAGCAACTCAAACAACGCAAGCAATTTGTCGCCGATTAAAAATGTCGGCGCGAACAAAATATCGCACGGAGAAAATTTTTCCCGCTCATAAAAGACAACCGAATGATCAATCGCGTCAAAAGATTCGGCGTCCGTGAAGTAGGGATATTTTTTTGCGTCGAAACAAGATTCTTCAACGGCGGGCGCGTCGGGGTCTTGTCGAAGCCTGAACCAATCGGTCATGCGTTCACCTCGTCGCAGTCGGTTTTAATCAGCTGAGCGAAGTCACAGCCGTCACGGCTCACGTTGAAAAGTTTGCAACGCGTCACTCGCATCGGCGCAAAATATTCGTCGGCGTCAACATCTTTCGGGGCGGCTGAAGATTTTTTGAACTCGCAATCTTTGAACTTGCACTCGACAAATTCCGCACCGGCAAGTTTCACACCGACGAAGCACGACGAAAAGAATCGGCAACGCAAAAAGTTCGCGTCGGCAAAATTTAAATTCGTGAACGTGCAAGAGCGGAAAATACAATCTTCAAAGTTACAGCCGCGCAGATTTAAATCAGCAATTTTTTCTTGCCGAAAAATTTTCCCGCGAAAATCTCGGAAAGTCATATCTTCGTTGGCGTCGGGATTCAACAAGTCAACTTCGGGCAAGACGGCAAACAATCGATTTTGCCAATCCAAATAAGTGCCGCAGGTGAAGTAAAAATTTTCCGCCTTGTCGAGCGCGGCGAATTCGGGCAAAGTCTTCAGCTCCGCCGCAAAATATTTCGCGTAACAGGTGAACAGGAACGCCAACTTGTCAAGTGTCCGCCAAAACAGCGACTTGATTTCGACTTGAAAAATTTTGTTGCGGACGAAAAATTCATCGTCGAGAGCGTCGGCCGTGAACTTCTGCCAATGCGTCAACAGAAAATCTGCACTCATGCGACTGCGGGCGAACGGTTTGCCGAAAACCCATTTCGCGTCGTAAAAGTCAATCTGCAAAATATTTTTTCCCACAGCGACAGACGCGTTGAGCAAAGAAACACTCATGAAGGCGCAGGGAATTTTTTCGTCGCGCTGAACGTCGCAGGCCTCGGAAAGAGCTTTTCGGCATTCCGTCAGGAAAAAATTTTTTGTCGCCGCAAAGTCGCCGCTCAAAGATTTTTTCGTCGCCTCAAGAAATTCAATCTCAAGCGGCTGATAGCGCACCCGTTCGTAATCGGAAAATGTTTCAATCATTTTTTGGCTTCGGTAAATTTCTTGATGTATTTCAGTTGGTCTTCCATGGACATTTTGTCAAAGCCGGGGATGTCCTTCAAAATTTCTTTCTGGTCGTCGGTCAACTTGTCGTATTCTGTCTGATACTCGGTCGCCGCGTCAATCGCAGCTTGAACCGGGTCGTCGTAATTTTTAATGTCTTCGATGGTGTCCTTGACATTGTCGGTTGTGTCGTCGACCTGGTCAAGAATATTGTCCGCCGTGAGACTGTCGGAGTCCAAAACCGCATTCGGCAAACTCGTTGCGAGTTTTGAAGTGTCGGCGATTTTGTCGGCGACATCGGAAAGTTTGCCGTCAAGACCTAGTTGTTTATCGACCGTGTGAATTACTCTGTCGCCCGTATCAATGATTTTGTTCGACGCCGAAGAAATTTCGTCCGTCACCGAAAGAACATTCCAGCTGTAAGTCGGGCCTTCGATGAAAACATCATAAATCGAAGGCGTTTTCGTCTGCATGACCAAAGTGAACGAGCCGTTGCCGTCCTTGTCGGTGTATTTTTCTTCGTAACTTGAGACAAAAACATTGTCGTGCAAAATCGCCCGAAACTGCATGTCGTTGGTGGAATACACCGTTACCATGACGCGGCGAAAATAATAGCTGTTGTATCTGGTGGGCTTGGCGTCCGTGTTTTTGTAGTCTTTCTTCTGAATTGACGGCTTGAGCTGAACTTTTTCGCCCGTGTCGTTTATGTCGCCCGAATGTTCGCCTGCATCATCATTATCTACGCCGTAAGTCTCGGGCAAACTCGCCCACGCCAAAACTTTTGCCATGTTTTTCATCTTCTCGGAAGTGCTTGCATTTTGGACGAGATTGGGCGCGAACAAACTGCCCGTGACGGTTATTGTCGTCAACAAAGTTCTGTCGAGAGTATTTTTTATGTCTTCAAACACGGCACCTGCTTCGGTGTATAACCCGCCGCCGCCGCTGAAGACTTCGCGCTTTACAATTTCCTTTTTTATCGTCACGCCGGTTATCATGTCGCCGCTTATGGCGATGCCCGTTTTGCCGATAATCTTTGGATTTGAGTAACGGTCGTAAACTTCAGCACCGAGAACGTTTGAGGCCACGTCCAAGCCCTCGTTCAGTAAGTGGTCGCTCAGCTTGACATCTCCCGCAAGCCCGTCGAAGAGTGTTTGATTGGTTTTGTCTCTGTCTTGAACAATGAATACCGAAAATTCCACGATAAGTCACCCGCCTTACTCGCCGACGATAATATTGTTGCCGCCCATGTCGATTTGATTGCTCAAAATTTTGACGTGCGATTGACCGCTTTGAGCGGCGATTTCTTTTTGCGCAACCATTTGAATTTTGCCGTTCGCGTCAAAGGAAATGTTTCCGTCGGCATGAATTGTAATGTCTTTCGACGAAACGACGCTGATACCTTTGGACTTGTCGAGCTTGATAAAAGTTTTCTGATGTTCGGCGATAATCTCGACGCCGTCATCCGTCAAAAGCAGTTCGCGGCCGCCGGGAGCTTTCAAGCTTTTGTTGTGCGGTTTTTCAAGCGGCGCGGAGTTGATTGAACTGCTTGCAAAAGCGTCGCCCGTGTCTTCGGACGGGAAAATTATTCGGGCGTAGTCGTCAACTTCGGGCATCACGTACCAGCCGGAACCGTCGGCACTCGAATACGGCGTTGCGAATGGAAACCACGTTGTCGAAGTGTCGTCGTACTTTTCATCAACGTCAATCAAATGCGCTTGAATTTTTTCTTTCTCGACCTTCTTGACCTGAGCGCGAAAAATTCTGCCGCGAATATTTTTCTGCGTGGTTATCGGCACGAAAAAAGCCGTCTTGCCGACCAACGTGTAATTCGTGAACAAAAAACCGTCGACAAACTGCGCCGAAAACTTTTTGACGAGGTAATCTTTTTTGTTCCACTTGACCGCGTCGCCGAGACTGAGGTAAGGAAAATTTCCGCCAACCGTCACGGAATGAAAATCTTCGGCAATCGGCTTGACGTTTTCGGCGAGCAAGTCGGGATTCGCCGTCAAAAAATTAAATTGCGCATCGTCGAACGTGAAAGAAACTTTTCCGCCGACGAGTTCAACGGATTCTTTCGCATCGGGCAGACCGATCGTCACGAGCGGCGCGGGGGCAGTCAAATCGGTGAAAATACACGCGCTGAAACGAGACGCCATGCGCTTGATAAATTGCCAGGGCGTTTCGTTGAGTTGCAAAATAATTTTTTCAATCGCCTTGTCGGTGACTTTGAGTTGAATTTTTCCTTTGGCGGCTTCAACTTCCGTCTTTAAAATTTCTTCGTACTTGGCGTCAAGTTTTTGGAACGAACAATGCACGCGTTTCAAATCCAAAAGATATGAGCTGTCGCGAAGTTCCAAAGTCATCTTGCTGCGGCCGAGCGACACTTCCAAAGACAAATTCGTAATGACGCCGACGAAAAGCACGACATCTTTTTTATTGTCTTTGGCGGAAATTTTTATTTGATCTGTGTCGGCCTTTGCCAAAAATTTTTCTGCGGCGTCCTCATCGACAATCAATCGCACGGTAGCGCGGGCGTAGTCGTTCACGGCGTGATAAATTTCCAACTGCGAAATCTGAAAATAGTCCACGCCTTCAATTTTTACGGTTTGCAAATTTATCGACATGGCGACCACCTTTTCAGCAAGAAATAATTTTAACGTCGGGCGTCGGCGAAATTTTTTCCTTGACGCGTTCGCGGTCTTCGGTGCCGTGTTCGACGTTGATTTTGTCGGAACGATTGCCGGGGTTGCCGCCTTCAAATTTGCTCAGCGAACCCGTGCCGCCGCCGGGCGAAGGAATATAAGCGATTTGAATCAGCGCGGAAGTTTTGACGTTGAGATTGGAGCCTTTAATTTCAATCGAGCTGTCCTTGGCCTGAATGAGCGCGCTTTTCTTCGCGTCAATTTTCAACGAGCCGCCCGCCCCGCCGCCCGATTTTTTTTCTTCGGATTGTTTGTCTTTGCTACCGGTAATTTTGTCGAGTTCTTTGGCAAGCTCCGAAAGCTCAACGGATTCAGCTTTTGCGCCCGAATTTTTAATTTGCGTGTCGACAACGCCGACAGTCGAACCTGCGGGATTGAATTGCACCGTCGCGGGTTGACCGAGCATGGCAAGATATTGCGCGTAACCCGCCATGTGCGGCGCAGTCATAACAAGCTGATTGTCCGGCACGAGACCTTGAGCCGACTGAATGATTATGTCGCCCTTCGCGGAAAAAATTATGTCTTTGTTCGTTTTCATTGCCGTGCCGTCTTCGTGCTTCATTTCGGTTTTGTCGCCGTCGACGGCAAACGAAAATTTTTTCGGATCAAACACAAGCGACGAGTCTTTAACTTTGAACGAACGATTTTGGTACTCGTCGGTAATTTCTTTCGTGCGAAGAGTGAGCAAGGCCGCTTCCCGCAGTTTGTCGACGTAGACGAAAACTTTTTCGCCGTCGTCGGGCATATTGTAAAGATAATTGCTCGCGTTCGTCTCATAAGGAATGTTTAAAGCGTCGTCTTTGTTTTGAGTTTCGTCGCAATCGAATTGAACTTTAACGTCGTTGTCCTTCGCTTCCAAAACTTTGCCCGTGAGAAAATAAAACTCGCCGAAATGTTTCATCACGTCCCAAGCGTCGGCGCGACAACCTTCAACGGGGCGCAAAATTATTTCGTTGAAAAGTACGCCGTCATTTTCGTAAATGCGACTTGAAATGACGGCTTGAATTTTGTTTTCGTATTTGACCGAACAGCCGACGCCGATTTTTAAATCGGAAGTCACCAGCTCCGTTTCGACGAAATAACAAGTCCGTGCGCCTTCATAAGTGTTTTGCTCCAGCCGCTTGTAAAAATCCATCGGCAAAGTTCGACGCAAAAGTTTGACGGAATCATCACAAGAAAATTCGTTGAACGCTTTAAATCCGACGCTCAAAAAAAGTTTATCGATTTTGGAATTGACGAACAGAATTTGCCCGTGCTCCTCCGCAAAATTTTTCAGAAATTCCCAGTCCGTCAAGTTGTCGCGATAAATCAACACGGACAAAGTTTTATCCTGCCAACAGTCAATTTGCGCCGACTTGTAATTTTTCGCAACATCGCCGAGAACTTCCGAACATTTTTTTTTCGGCGACTGAAAAGATTTACTCCGCCGCTCCGACTCCGTTTGACAAGACAAACTCGACACGGTCACAGAAAAAATTTTTGAACTGCCGCGCTCATCCAAATTGCAACGAGTGATAAGCCCGCAAAAAATTATATCTTTGCTCGCTTTGACGGTAACTTTCGTCTTGTTCAACTGCAAAATCTTTTCCGACTGAAAATCTTCGGACATGACAAAAGAAATATTGCAAGTCCCGTGCGCGTTAGACTTCTCGGTTATGCTGAGACTTTTAATCTGAAAATAGTCCACGCCGTCGACGGCTATATCGGTGAGTGTCATTGAAATTTAATCGTTCCTCCGAATGTGCAAGTCAAAAAGCTGTCTTTCGTCAAAACCGGTGCGCCGCCAACGAAATAGTGCATGTCGCAACTTTTCCACGCCATGATTATCGCGGGCACGCACGGCACGGGGCCTGCAGGCGTCGGCGGTATCATTTTGCACGTCCCGAACGTCATGATATTTACAAAAGGAATGTGATCATTGGCGTTGAGTACCGGCAGGTGCGTCTTGCAAGAAATCACGCCGTGGCTTATCGGACACATTATCGGAATCGGTACCGGAGCCGTCGCGCCGCTGCATTTTATCATCGACATCGCCGTCATGTATTCTTTGCTCATGATAACGCCTCACTTCATTTTGAATTCGCAGAACCTCTTCGTCCAAAAAAATTCTTCCGTCCATAAAATCATCTCAATTCGGTTTTAAACTGCGATAAGTGACAATCAGTTCCGTCAATCTGTCCGCCGTCGCAATGTCGATTGATTCTTCGTGGCGAAGCTCGACGAATTCCCCGCCGGCAATCGGCTCGTTCATTTTGACAAGCGTGCAGTCGGACAAATTTTCGACGTAAACGCCGTTCGCGCTCGGACTGAAAATTATTTTTTGCGCGCCTTCAAATTCCGTCTCGACGTGCAAAGTTTTCAAAACCGCTGCCAAATCAATCGGTGCGGAAGAATTCAGCCTGAACAAATTGAAAGTTCGCGGCGACTGAAAATCTTCGTAGGAATTTTTTGTGAGGTAAATGAGCAACTCGCCCTTGTAAGAAAAATTTTGGTTGCGAATCAGTGACGGCTTGATTTTGACGGGCGACGGAATTTTTCGCGGGTCGATTGCGGAAGTCGCGCCCGTTGAAAAAGTTTTCGTTACGGGCAGATGATTTTTCCGCCAGAGCAAGCCCGACAAAATCAAAATCACCAAAATTGCCGACGAAGTCAAAGCCCACATCAAAAAATTCTGTTCGGCGATTTTTATTTGCGCAGTGTCGTCGCCGAGAAAAGTTATCCCCGCGTCCTTGAAAAAAACTTTTTGCAAAGAAATTTCTTCGCTCGTGCCGACGCCGACTTTCATCGCGTCGTCAAAAATTTGTCCCGTGAAAATTTCGTCATCAAGCTGAACACGAATATTTTTGCCGTTAAAAAATTCGTCGCCCAGAATTTTCTCGTCGCCATGAACGGGCGTGATTTCCAAAACATTTCCCGCGAAAAGTTGGGGCGATAAGCTTGTCTGCAAGTTTCCTTCGACCTCCGCGAGGACATCAAGCGTCAAGCCCGTCCCTTCGGGAAAATTCACGTCGAAAGAAAATTCGTTTGTCGTCGGCGAATCGACTTCAAAAATCTTGAGGAAATTTTTTCGCGTGACTTTATCGGCGTGGAAATTTTCCGGTTCACCTGTGCCGCGGTTCGACGAGAGTAACAAAAATTCCAGCCGCTTCGCCGCAACGAACGGAATTTTGCAAGTAAATTTCCCTTGATTCGTTTCGGGCGTTGTGACAAATTGCGCCGCGTGAAAATCATCATGAATCACGGTTCGGAGTGTCGTCATAAGTTCTGAATAAGCGCAGGGAATTTCTTTGGCGTCGGCGGCAAACGAATGATAATTTTGCGGCTCGCCATAATATCGCAAATTCAAGATGTAAACGGGAATGTTCCACCACTTCGCCTGTTGCAGACCGGCCTGAAAATTTTTCAGCGAATCGAGATTTGCGGCGGAATCGCCGAGAAAAATTTCGCCGTTGGAAATGACGACGATACTTTTTTCGGAATGAAATTTCGACGTGAGCAAATCAATCGCCTTCAACAGCGCGGCACCGGCGTTGCTTTCGCCCGAATAATTGAAATGAAAACAGCAGGCGAGTCTTTGATTTTCGACAACGATCTGACGACAATCGGCGCGTCTTTGAAGGCAACAACGCCGAATTCGTCCTCTGCGGAAAAAATTTTCGAGCTCCACAGAAGACTTTCTTCGACGACGTGCGACGGATCCGAATCCGCCATCGATTGACTTGTATTTATCACGAAAACAATTTCTCTGCACTCACCGACGGGCACGAGTGCAAAAATACAAGCTGTAACAATCAAAATGACGCCGAAAATTTTTGTAAGAAAAATATGCACGCGGTTCACTTCCGATTAAATAAAGATGTGGAAAAAGTTATAGTCAATGTGCCCGAAATGAGCAAGTGGATTTTGATTTTTTCAATCGTCGAGCGGAAAAACAGCTTGCGACAAAATTCTTTGACGCTCAAATAAAACTTGTACCGTCAACCGCCAAGTTTCAAAAAATTGTTTGCTCATCTGCCTAATCTCCTGTAGAATCAAAGAGCTTGACGAGTTCGGGCAGGCTTTTATTAATTTCACAGGACGAATAAATTTCCTTGTCATTGGGAAATGAATTCTGTATAATACCTGAAAGAAAATTTGACGGAGGATTTTGAGCAATGCGGCGGTACACGGTTTTTGTCTTGACGGCGTTCATGATAGTTTTGGCGGCGGTGGCGGGCACGGCTTTTCGCGTTGACGCGGATAAAAAAACTTTGGGCGTGCCGACGAGCGAATTGACGGCTTATACGACTTTGCCGGCGGAAACTGCGGCGGTTTTGTCCGAAGTTTACGAACGGGAAAATCATGTGCGCGTTAATTTCGTGCCGATGAGTTCGCGGGAAATTTTGCAGAAAATCAAAGACGACGCAGTCAGCGATCCGACAGTTGTGCGCACGGTTGACGTTGTTTTGACCGACAGCAAAATTTTGGAGCAGGCCGCCGCGCTGAATTTGTTGACGCCGAACACTTCCGAGAGCAATGACGCCGTCCGAAAAAAATTCAAAGACGAACACGACCGCTGGGTTGGCGTTTGGTACGACCCGATTGTTTTCTGCGCGAACAAAGATTTTCTGCGCTCAACCGTCGACATTCCCGACACGTGGGAAAAACTTTCCAAAGCAAACAATATGCGAATCGGCATCACGGATTTTCTTGCCGCCGACGCTTCGGCTAATTTGCTCATGCAGATGATTGGCAATTTCGGTGACGCGAAGACTTATGAAATTTTGGCGGGCATTCATCCCAAAGTTGTTCAGTACGCGAAATTTTTGTCGAATCCCGTTCGTCAAGCGGGCATGGGCGAAGTCGACATTTCCGTTGCCGTCGAGAGTGAAACGCTTCGTTATTTGAATAACGGCTATCCGCTCAAAATAATTTATCCCGCAGACGGCACGAGTTATTTATTGACGGGCTTCGCGATAACGACGAAAGACGACGCGAAAGCTCAACTTGCCGCAAAATTTTCCGATTGGCTTTTGAGCGACGAGGCGCAACTTTATCTGCAGACGAACGGTTTTTATTTCGTCCCGACGAATCCGCAGACTTTGGCTTATAAATCTTTCGCGGGAAAAAATCTTGCGTTGCTCAACAATGACCAAAATTTTTCCGACGAACAAAAGCAAGCGTTTTTGAATCGCTGGATTAACGGCGTGCGGTTGAAGTGAGCTGTTAGCTTTAAGCTTTAAGCTTTAAGCTTTAAGCTTTGAGCTTTGAGCCGTTGAAATGAATTTAACTTAGCACTGAGAAATTTTTAAACGTCTACACTGAAAATACTTGCACTGTGAAAATATTCCTGGAGGTATAAATTTTGAAAGCGGGCTTTGTAAGTTTGGGCTGTGCAAAAAATCTTGTCGATACCGAAGTCATGCTCGGTATCATGCAAGAACACGGCATCGAGTTGACGGCCAACCCCGCCGACGCAGAAATTTTAATCGTCAATACTTGCGCGTTCATTCTTTCGGCGAAGGAAGAATCAATCACCACCGTTTTGAATCTCGCCGAATACAAATCGAACGGGCGTTGTCGTTCGCTGATTGTGGCTGGCTGTCTCGGTCAGCTGTACGGACGCGAACTTTTGGACGAAATGCCCGAAGTCGACGCGATTGTCGGCACGGGCGCATGGAATCGAATCATGGAGGCGATTGAGGAAACTCTTTCCGGTCGCCGCGTTGCTTTGATTGGTGAGCGCGAAATTATTTACAACGCGAAGACGCCGCGAATCCGCACAACGCCCGATTATTCCGCTTACGTGAAAATCGCCGAAGGTTGCAATAATCGTTGCGCGTTCTGTTCGATACCGTTGATTCGCGGCAAACAAATTTCCCGCCCGATTGAGGACATTAAAGCCGAAGTCGAACAGCTTGCAAGTCAAGGCGTCAAAGAAATTAATTTAATCGCGCAGGACACCACGGCTTACGGCGTCGATTTATACGGCAAGGCGAAACTCGTCGAGCTTCTTCGCGAACTGGTCACCGTCGACAAAATTCGTTGGATTAGAATTCTTTACGCCTATCCGCGCAGGTTCACCGACGAGCTGATTGACTTGATTGCCGCCGAGCCGAAAATTTGCAGTTACGTCGATTTGCCGTTGCAACACGCGAGCAACAAAATTTTAAAGCTGATGAATCGTCTCGACAGTCGCGAATCAATCGAGGCGTTGCTTAAAAAAATTCGCGAAAGAATTCCCGACGTAACAATTCGCTCAACTTTTATTGTCGGCTTCCCCGGCGAGACCGACGAAGATTTTTCCGAGCTGAAAACTTTTCTGCAGACTCAGCGGCTGGACAAAGTTGGCATATTCACTTATTCGCGTGAAGAAAATACGCCGGCTTATGACTTGCCCGATCAAATTTCCGAAGAAGTCATGCAGGAACGCTATCACGATTTGATGAGCGCGCAAAGTTTGATTTCGCAGGAGATTAACGAGTCACTTGAAGGCCGCGAGCTGGAAGTTTTAATCGAAAATCGCGACGAAGGTGTTCCCGAAGTCGTGGCGGGACGTTCCTGCCGTGACGCGCCCGAAGTCGACGGGCTTGTTTACATCGAAAATGACGGCCGCAGCAAGGCGGGTGACATTGTTCGCGTGAAAGTTCTTGCGGGCTTCGTTTATGACCTTGCCGCCGAAAGGATTGATTAAACATCGTGATGAATTGCGTTTATCAAGCGGGCTGTCCTAATTGGATGAAACGTCACGTTTCCGGCGGAGAGGATTGACTAAATGATTGGCGATTTACTCAAGCAAAAAAATTTCACGGTCGCGACGGCTGAAAGTTGCACGGGCGGACTGTTGGCGAGCACGTTGACGGACGTTGACGGCGCGTCGGCTTACGTCAAAGGCGGAATTGTTTCTTACACCAACGCGATAAAAAATTCCGTCCTGCACGTCGACGCGGAGACTTTGAAAAATTTCGGTGCCGTGAGTGCCGAAACTGCGCGGGAAATGGCGTCGAACGTCCGCAAAATTTTTTCGGCGACAATCGGCATTTCGACAACGGGCGTTGCAGGCAAGTCAGTCGAAGGCAAACCCGTCGGCACGGTCTTTGTCGCTGTCGACGCAGAAAATTTTTCCGCAGTCAAAGAATTTCATTTCAACGGCACGCGCACGAAAATTAAAGCTCAAGCTGTTGACGCGGCGTTGAAACTTTTGACGGAGCATTTGACGTGAAGAAACTTACGCGGCGCGAATTCGTAAAAATTTCTGCGGTCGGCTTCGCGGGATTGTTCACGGGTTGCAGACCCGAAGAAATTCCGCCGAAGTTGCCGATAAAATTTCTGCGCCAAA
>CAMUZL010000003.1 GCA_947165185.1 uncultured Selenomonadales bacterium | reverse complement strand
CGTCGGGATCAACGCTCATTCCGCCCGTGCACAAAATTATTTCCATGCCGAGTTCAACCAACTCAAGAATTTTTGAACGCGTCATTTCTTTCGTGTCGTCCGATAACCGACGCTCGTTGACTTCGAGTCCGCCGAACGTTTTGAGTTTCGATTCGATGACGGGAGTGAACGTGTCTTTGATGCGCTCACGGTAAATTTCGGAACCCGTCACGACCAAACCAACTTTGAATTTTTTGTACGGCTCAACTTTCAAAATTGGGATTTCGCCCGCTATTGTTTTTGTGCGCTCAATTTTCTGCTTGTCGATAACGAGAGGAATAACTCGCATTCCCGCAACGGTTTTGCCTTTGCGAACGGGTATTTTGTTTTGAAGTGTCGCGATACAAATCTCGTCGACATCGTTCAGCGCGTTCAATTTTTCCGCGTCAATGTAAAAAACGCCGTCATACGCGGTCTTTAGTTCGATTTTGCCTTCACTGACCGGCGTTTGGTTCGAGTCCGTGACCTTGACATATTCCGCGCAAAATCTCGGCGGCTTCGTTTTCGTGCAACTTCGATTCGTCCGTCTCCCACACGAAAATATTTTCCTTGCCGAGTTTCAACAATTCAGGTACGTCATCCGCCGTGATCACGTGGCCTTTTTTAAATTTCGCACCTTTCGTCACGCCGCGAACAATTTGCGTGATGTCGTGGCACAAAATCTGTCCGACAGCGTCTTCAACTCGAATTTCCTTCATGCTTACACCTCCAAAAAAAATAGTCGACGATATATCGCCGACCGTCGCAACAGAAAAACTCTTTAACCCAGCATTGTTTTCAGGTCGTCTTCCGCGTTTGTTATCGTCCCGATTCCGAATTGCTCAACCAAAACTTTCGCGACGTTCGGGCTGAGAAATGCCGGTAGCACGGGACCGAGATGAATATTTTTCACGCCGAGATACAAAAGCGCAAGCAGCACTGTCACCGCTTTTTGCTCGTGCCAGCCAATGTTGTAGACAATCGGCAATTTGTTTACGTCGTCAAGTCCGAAAATTTCTTTCAGCTTCAGCGCGACCAATGCAAGCGAATAGCAATCGTTGCACTGACCCGCGTCCAATACTCGCGGAATTCCACCAATGTCGCCGAGATTGAGTTTGATGTATTTGTATTTCGCACAACCCGCCGTTAAAATCACCGCGTCTTTCGGCAAACCTTCGGCAAATTTTGTGTAATACTCGCGGGATTTTTGACGACCGTCGCAACCGGCCATCACTACGAATTTTTTTATCGCGCCCGATTTCACTGCCTCGACAATTTTATCGGCAACAGCAAAAATTTGTTCGTGAGCAAAGCCGCCGACTATTTCACCCGCCGCCAACTTCGTTGGCGGCGGACATTTTTTCGCGACTGCTATCAACTCCGAAAAATCTTTTACGCCGTCAACTTCGTCAATGTGTTTGCAACCGGGATAGCCGACCGCGCCCGTCGTGAAAACTCGCGCACGATAACTTTCTTTTGGCGGCATCAAACAATTCGTCGTCAGCAAAATCGCGCCGTTGAATTTCTCAAACTCCGTCGTTTGATTTTGCCACGCGTTCCCGTAATTCCCGACAAGATGCGGGAATTTTTTCAGTTTTGGATAGTAATGCGCCGGCAACATTTCGCCGTGCGTGTAAACGTCAACGCCCGTGCCCGCCGTTTGCTCAAGCAACTGTTCCAAATCCCGCAGATCGTGTCCGCTGATGAGTATCGCGGGATTTTTTCGCACGCCCAAAAAAACTTTCGTCAGTTCAGGATTGCCGTAAGTTTTCGTGTTAGCTGTGGACAACAACGCCATTACATCCACGCCAAACTTGCCTGTCTCCAACGCCAACGCCGTTAATTTCTCAACGCTCAAACTGTCGTCGAGAAGTTTGGCAAGCGTCGATTGCGTGAACGCGTCAATTTTTTCGTCGGAAAAGTCAAGGCGGTTCGCGTGTTTCATGTACGCCGCCAATCCTTTGAGCCCGTAAGTTATCAGCTCGCGAAGACTGCGAACGTCTTCATCAGCCGTCGACATTATACCGACAACTTCGGCTTTCGACAAAAAATTTTCGCGCTCGTCTGTCCACGTCGCCGCTTCGGGCAAATTTTCTTTGTACGTCAATGCCGCCAAAAGTTTCGACTTCGTCCGCAACGTTTGCTCAATCCGCTGCGTCAAAGATTCAGCGTCAAAGTTCGCGTTCGTTATCGTCGCAAAAAGATTCAAAGTCACAAGTCGATTCACTCGCGGCTTGACTTCCTGCCCCTCGGCGCGCAATTTCGTCGTCACTGCCGAAATGCCCTTCGTCACGTAAATCAGAAGGTCTTGCAGTTTCGCGACTTCAGGCTTTTTGCCGCAAACTCCGGCTTGCGTGCAACCTTTGCCGCCCAACGCGTCAGAGCATTGGTAACAAAACATCTTCGCTTCCATCAAACCATCTCCCAAATTTATTTGCGCCGATACACGATTTTGTTCCGCAAGAAATATTCAAACGGAAAGCTCAAGCAATGGACAAGTCGTGTCAGTGGAAAAATAATTGCAGTTATCATCCACATCACCATGTGCGCTTTGAAAATCAACGGTACGTCCGCCATCAATTCAACGTCGGGGCTCATTGCCAACACCGAACGGAACCACGGCGATATTGCCTCCCGATAATTGAAGTCGCCCAAAAGTCCGACCGCGTTCATCAGCGTCCCGCCGAAACCCGTCACCAGCGTCAGAAATAAAACCAAATACAACCAAACGTCCATTGTCGACGTGTTGACTTTCATTCGCGGGTTGCCGAAACGTCGTTGCATCAGCAAAAAAAATCCGCCGAAAAATAACAGTCCCGCAGGTATGCCGCCCGCCAACGCAATTATGTGATACAAATGTTCGCTGATTCCGACGCCGTCCGTTAAACTTTTCGGCACCAAAATTCCGATTACGTGTCCGCCGAACGCCATCAACAAGCCCAAGTGAAACATCGGTCCCGCGACTTTCAAGCTGTCTTTCGCAAGAAATTCGCTCGATTTCGTCGTCCAGCCGCGCTCGCCCGTCCAATATCGATACGCCGTCCCGACTATCAAAACCGTGAACGCGATATACGGCAACGCGCCCCATAAAAATCCGCTCATTCAACTCACCTCCAACGCCGTTTCTTGCGACAAAACCACGTCCAACAAAAATACTTGCGGCAATTTCGCTTCGATAAATCTTTCGCGCAACAACTCAAGCTTGTCATGCGCCTTCGCCAAAATTTTTCGCGCCGCCGACCGCTCGACAGTCGCCGCCAATTCCAAAAGCGCGGGTAAATAATTGGGCAATTCTTTTTGCAAGTCGTAGCCGTTTTCAAGAAAAAGCGTCTTGTATTCGTGCATCTCGTTCGCCTGCTTGCCGAAGTCCGTCCGATTGTGCGTCGTCAAATATAAATTCGTGTTCTGCGAAAAGTCAAACTTGCGAACGTATTGTTGTTCATATTCTTTCGCGCCCAGTTGCTCCACGTAATCAAAATAATCTTTGAACACGTCACGAATTTGAGCCGTCGACAATTCCAAAGCCGCCGCCCGATATTCGTCGAACTCGGCACGCCACGATTCGTCGGGATATTCCAGCAGATACGCCGCGATTTTTAAAACTTGTCTGTATTCGTCCATCAGCAACAGCCTCCCGGACAAGCATAACCTGTCGAACCTTGCAGTTCGCGCAACTCTTCATGCGTTTTGCCTTGAAGTCCCGCAGGCAATTTGACTCGGTCGGCGTATTTCGCAATGCCCAAAAGTCGATACATTCTTTCATACTCAAGCGGCTCGAATTCCAAATTTTGAGGAAGAGTTTCGCCGATTTCTTTTTGTCGCATGACCGCCCGCATGTCCAAAAGTCTCTGCAACGTCTCGACGATTATTCGCGTGTTGCCCGCCGTGAACAGTGCCGCCAAATATTCGACGGGAATTCGCATTGCCTCGGACTTCGGCAGATAGACGCGGTCTTCAAAATTTTTTGCGATTGGCGAGAGCGGCGGAATATACCAAACCATCGGCAAAGTGCGATATTCGGGGTGGAGCGGCAACGCCAATTTCCAACGCTTGATGATTTGATAAACGGGCGACTCTTGCGCAGACTTCAAAACCATTTCAGAAACGCCCGACTTCCGCGCCGATTCGATAACCGCAGGATCGTTCGGGTCTTTGACAAGGTCCAGCATGTTCGCATAAATCATTTTTTCATCGGGAATTTTCGCCGCGTCACAAACCGCGTCCATGTCGTAAAGCAAAATTCCCATGTACCTCACGCGCCCGACACAAGTATCCGTGCAAACTGAAGGCAAGCCGTTTTCGAGTCGCGGATAACAGAACGTGCATTTCTCGGCTTTGTTGGTTTTCCAGTTGTAATAAACTTTTTTGTACGGGCAGGCCGGTACACAATGACGCCAGCCGCGACAAGTTTCCTGCGACACCAAAACAACGCCATCTTCTTCGCGCTTGTAAATCGCGCCGCTCGGACACGCCGCCACGCACGCGGGATTTAAGCAGTGGTTGCAGTTTCGCGGCAAATATTTCATGAAAATATCGCTGAATTCAAGCGCAATTTCTTGACCGATTTTTTTCAAGTTCACGTCCGCACGCGCATCATCACCGCCCGCAAGGTCGTCGCCCCAGTTAGGCCCCCATTTGATTTCCATGCGCTGTTGAGTTATCAGCGAACGCGGTCGCGCCACAGGCTGATGTTTTTTTCGAGGAGAGCTGATTAACGTTTCGTAATCATAAGTCCACGGCTCATAATAATCGTCAAGTTCGGGCTGTTCGGGATGATAAAAAAGTTTCAACATGCGCGTCAACTTTGAGCCGCTCCGCAAAGTCAGTTCGCCGTCTTCGACTTGCCAACCGCCTTTCCAACGCTCCTGGTCTTCCCAATTTTTCGGATAGCCGATACCCGGTTTCGTCTCCACGTTGTTGAAATACATGTATTCCGCGCCGGCGCGATTCGTCCAGACATTTTTGCACGTGATTGAACAAGTGTGGCAACCTATGCATTTGTCAAGATTCATCACCATCGACACTTGCGCTTTAATCTTCAAGCCAATCAACCTCCTGCGCCTTCCGCACCACGACATAAATATCGCGCTGGTTGCCCGTCGTCCCGTAATAATTAAATCCGTAGCTCAACTGCCCGTAGCCGCCAATCATGTGCGTCGGCTTCATGTGAATTCGCGTCGGCGTGTTGTGCGTCCCGCCGCGTGTGCCCGAAATTTTCGAGCCGGGAACGTTGATGTGACGGTCTTGCGCGTGATACATGAACATTACGCCGCGTGGAAGTCTCGGTGAAACAACGGCACGCGAAATGACAACGCCGTTTCGGTTGTAAACTTCGCACCAATCGTTGTCGCGCACGCCGATACTTTCCGCATCTTTTTCGTTGAGCCAAACCGTTTGCCCGCCACGGAACAAAGTCAACATTTGCTGACTGTCGAAATACATTGAATGCGTCGACCATTTATTGTGCGGCGTCAAAAATTTCAGCGTGATTTCTTTCGACTGCCCAAGCGGATTTTTCAAAGGCTTAAAGTCAAGAATCGGTTTGTAAACGCTCATCGACTCGCCCCACTCAAACATTAATTCGTGGTCGACATAAAAACTTTGTCGCCCCGTTACCGTGCGAAACGGAACAAGTTGCTCAATGCTCACGGTAAACGGAGAGTAGCGGCGATTTTGATTCGAGCCCGTGAACGTCGGCGACGTGATTGTTTCCCGCGGCTGTATCGCAACCATTTCAAAAGTAAAACGTTCACTTTCGCGGTCACTCGCCAATTTCGTCAAGTCGCTCAAGCCAGTTTTACGTTCAAGGTCGCGCCAAGCACGAACTGCAACTTTTCCGTTCGTCGTCGTCGACAAGCCCATCACCGCATCGCAAGCTTTTTTCGCGGTGTAAAGCGACGGCATTCCGTAAGAAATCAAATTTTTATCTTCGACAACGCCGTTGCGCGTGCGAATTTCTTCGTACAAATCGTCGGACGCCCAGCCGAGTCCTTTCATGCCGTTGCCTTTTTGAATCGCGGGTCCGAGAGCAACCCATTTGTCATAAAGTTTCGTGTAATCGCGCTCAATCATCGCAATCGCGGGCATCGTTTTTCTTCCGGGAACGGGTTCGCAGTCGCCTTTGCTCCAATCCAAAATTTTGCCTTCGGGTTGAGCCGTCTCGCCTTCCGTGTCGTGCTGTATCGGAACGGCGAAAACATCTTTGTAAACGGGCAACTCCGCCTCCGTCGCAACTTTTGAAACCGCCTTCGCTAACGTGCGGAAAATGTCCCAATCGCTCCGCGCTTCCCAAATCAGATCCACCGCCGCTTGAAACGGGTGAACGAACGGATGCATGTCGGTTGAGGAAAGGTCGTCTTTTTCGTACCAAGTCGCTGTCGGCAAAACCACATCCGAATACAGCGCGGACGCCGCCATACGAAAATCAAGGTCAACCAACAAATCCAACTTGCCTTGCAGCGCGCCGCCTTCGCCCGAAATTTCGGATTCGTCACGCCACTTTATTTCTTGCGGTTTGACGACGGATTCTTCTTCGGCAAAAATACTGTTGCGCGTGCCGAGCAGATATTTTAAAAAGTAATCGTGTCCCTTCGACGACGAGCCGATTAAATTATTTCGCCAAATGAACAAGTTACGCGGGAAATTTTCGGGCGCGTCGGGGTCTTCCCATGAAAATTCCAACGTGCGATTTTTCAAACTCTGCGCCACAAATTTGCGAATGCCATCGATACCTTCAAAGCCCGCCGCAGTCGCCTCGTCGAAAATTTTCTGCCCACTTTTGTTGAAACACGGATAAGCAGGCAACCAACCGAGCCGAGCCGCCATAATATTGTAGTCGCTAGGGTGACGATAGCGCGGTGTCGTGTCGGGCGAAACAAGCGGTGCCGTGTCAATTTCCTCGTTGCGCCATTGGTCGGTTGCAAAATAATAAAACGAAGTTGAATTTTGCAACTTCGCGCCGCCTTGCCAATCCGTGCCCGTCATCACTCGCGCCCAACCTTCAATCGGCCGCAATTTTTCTTGCCCGACGTAATGTGCCCAGCTGCCGCCGTTGCGTCCTTCGCAGCCGCACATCATCAGCAGATTTAAAATTGTACGATAAATAACATCAGCGTGGAACCAATGATTGATTCCGCCGCCCATGATTACCATTGTCCGCCCGTGAGTTTTCAAAGAATTGTCAGCAAATTCCCGCGCCGTGTGAATTACCATTTCAGCTTTGACGCCCGTAAATTTTTCTTGCCAACGAGGAGTATAAGGCGTGTCATCTTCGTAACTCGACGCGCATTCGCCGCCAAGTCCCGTGTCAATCCCGTAGTTCGCAAGCGTCAAATCGTAAACAGTTGTGACAATCTTCACGCCGTCACAAGTTTTGATTTTTTTCACGGGAACGGCGCGACTTATCATCGACTTTTCGCCGCGGTCGTTTCCAAAATACGGCAACATCAATTCGACAACATCATCACGTTCGCGAAGAATAGACAACTTCGGAATTATTTCTTCGCCCGTGTCCGAATTCTCGGAGCGCAAATTTCATTTATCTTGACGATCCCAACGGTCGCCCATCGTTCCGTTCGGCACAACAAACTTGCCCGTCTTTTCGTCGATAACAAAATGTTTGAATTCAGCGTGCTTGTCCGTGCGCCCGAAATCTTTCGCGTTCAGAAAACGACTCGGATAATATTTGCCGTCGCGTTCGGCGAGAGTGACCAAAAACGGAAAGTCGGTAAATTTGCGGGCGTAGTCAACGAAAAATTCGGCGGGATTGTCCCGATAATATTCGCGCAAAATCACGTGACCCATTGCCATCGCAAACGCAGAGTCGGAACCGGTTTTCAAACTTATCCACGTGTCCGCGACAGCCGTCGACTCGGCATAGTCGGGCGCGATTGATACAACCTTCGTGCCTTTGTAGCGCGCTTCCGTCAAAAAATGCGCGTCGGGCATTCGAGTCTGCGGCACATTTGAACCCCACGTGATGATATAGCCCGCGTTAAACCAGTCGCTGCTTTCGGGAACGTCGGTTTGGTCGCCCCATACTTGCGGACTGGCGGGAGGCAAATCCGCGTACCAGTCGTAAAAACTCAAACCCGCGCCGCCCAAAAGTTGAATAAATCTCATGCCGCCCGCGTAACTGAGCATCGATTTCGCGGGAATGACGGAGAACCCGAAAATTCTGTCGGGACCGTATTTTTGCGCCGTATGCAAAACACTTGCCGCAACCAATTCGCTGACCTCATCCCAATTTGAACGCACAAAACCGCCCATGCCGCGGGCTTGCTTGTAAAGTTTCATTTTTGAAGGATCGTTCGCGATTGACTGCCACGCCGCCAACGCCGTCGGATATTTTTTGCGCACCTCTCGCCACAGTTCCGCCAATTCCCCACGCATATAAGGATAGCGAATTCGGTGCGGGCTGCACAAATACCACGAAAAACTTGCGCCACGCGGGCAACCTCTCGGCTCAAAATCCGGCATTTCCGGTGACGTTTCGGGATAATCGTGCACTTGATTTTCCCACGCCACAAGACCGTTTTTGACGTAAATATTCCAACTGCATGAGCCTGTGCAATTTACGCCGTGCGTCGAACGAACGCATTTATCGAACGACCAACGATCGCGATACATGCTCTCCCATTCGCGGCCGCCTTTGTTTATCTGCTGGTGTTCGTTGCGCTCAAGCGGGCTTAAATATTTTAACTTCTTGAAAATATTTCCCACGCTATCACTCTCCTTTTATCAAAAAATTTTAGCAAAAAAAAAAGCCCCGCAAAAGTGATTAACGTCACTGTGGGGCTTGACGTCAAAATTTTTCGGCAAGCTCAATCGTCAGCTCGCCGCTCAATTTTTCCGACGCCGTTTGAATTTTTGTTTGGAAAGAATATGCGTTCGCCGTCAATATCAGAAATTGTTCGCGTCCGTACTGCGTCATACAATCGCCGCGATTTAATATTGCCGTCAACAACGCCAAAAATTTTTCGCGCTCGTCATCGTCCTCAGTCTCGAACGTGCATTGCAAAAATTTCATTGAGCCGGAACACGTTTCATTTTGACGCGACAAAAATTGATAAACCGTTTTGAATCGGTCGAAGTTGACGATATACGCTTTCGACTCACTTCCGCGTTCGCTCAGCAACATTTGAGTTTGCAAAATATTTTTCGTCGTCACACCGTCAAAATTTTCCACGCCGTAAAATGCGCAACCGTGCTTACCGAAATGTTTCACCTTGTACAAAGCCTTGTCTGCTTTTTCCTTCAGCGGCGCGAAATCTCGGCCTTCGTCGGGAACGTACACCGCGCCGACCGACACGCCCAAAGAAATTTTCATGTCCGCGCCCAAAAGTTCTCGTGCCGCCTTCAGCAAACGACCGTTCAGAAGCCTAGCTTTTTTGAAAATGGTTCGTTCATCATGAACTTTGCAACAAAACGCTATGAATTCGTCGCCGCCAGTTCGTCCCGCCACATCGCCCGCGTTCAACTGCTCTTTGATAAGTTTAGCGAATTCGATTAAAATTTTGTCGCCCATCGCGTGCCCGTACAAATCATTCACAAGTTTGAAACTGTCAAGGTCCAGTTCCAACAAAACTCCGTCGTTCGTTTCGCAGAGTTTGGAAATTGTAAGTTCAGCCGCAGTTTTATTCAAAAGCCCCGTCATTTGGTCAACCGTCGCCGCCTCTTTCAGCCCGTGAATTTGTTCAAAGCGGTCAAAAATATTTTTCACGCGCCTTATCAAAACATCAGGTTTCAACGGCTTGCGTATGTAGTCCGCCGCACCTATCTCAAATCCGCGACTTTCGCTCGCGTCGCTGTCGTCCGCCGTCATGAAAATTATCGGCACCGCACCCGCGCTTTGCTCCTGCAAAATTCGGTGAAGTTCGTAGCCGTCCATGCCCGGCATCAACAAATCCGATAAAACCATGTCGGGTTGTTCGCGACGAAATACCTCGACTGCCTCCGTGCCCGAACTCGCACAGAGTATTTCATATTCTTTTGACAAAATTTTAGTTGCAATTCGCAACATGATTTTTTCGTCGTCAACCACCAAAATTTTTCGCATTCGTCAGCCTCCAACCCACTCGCTCAATCCCTGCCGCAATTTTTTATAATCGGTTATCAATGACGCATGATTCGCTTTGACCTCGTCCGAATTTTCATCACGCGCCGCAATTTCCAAAAACTTCGCACGATTGCTGAATTCAACCGCGCCGATTACAAGGGACGTGCTTTTGAGAGCGTGGACAATTACCCGATATTCACGCCAATTTTCCGCCAAAAATACCGTTTCGAGTTCGCCGCTTTTGTCGCCGCTCAAAAATTCTTTCACCATTTCGATATAAAATTCCTTGCTGTCCATGCAATTCGCCAAGCCCGTCGCCAGATCTATGTCGGGACAAATTTTTAACAAGTGTGCACGTTCCGACGCGGAAAATTCGTCTTCGCCGACTTCCTCCGAAATATTTTCTGCAACTTCATTTGTAATGTATTTATCAAGGTCGTCAGATTCGTCAGAAACGGTTAATTCGGGCGGCAAATATTTTGATAGTATGCTTTCCAACGCCGCCACATCTATCGGTTTTGACAAATAATCGTCGAAGCCGTCCTGCAAATATTTTTCTCGCGCTCCGGTTATCGCGTTCGCCGTCAGCACGATTATTTTTGTTTCGGAAGGTAACGACATTTTTTTCAGCTGCTTGAGAGTTGCCACACCGTCAAGTTCCGGCATCATGTGATCCAAAAAGATTATGTGATAAAAATTTTGCGCCGCCATTTCCAAACATTGTTGCCCGCCGTCCGCCATATCCGGGACAATTTCGTTGCGTTTGAGTAAGGCCTTAAAAACTTTTTGATTCATCGGCGTATCGTCCACAACCAAAATCCGCGCTTTCGGTGCTCGGACAAAATTTATATCCGCCGCTTGCTGATTTTCGCGCTCCGTGGGTCGTTCGTCATAATTCCCGATTGCCGTCGCGTCCATGATTTTTTGCCGCAACGTAAATGAAAACTCCGAACCTTCGCCGTAGACGCTCGACACCTGCAACTTACTGCCCATCATTTTCAAAAGCTCTTGAACGATTGAAATGCCAAGTCCCGTGCCTTCGATATTTTTATTTTTCACTTCGTCCAAACGGCGGAAAGATAAGAAAAGTTTGTCCAAATCTTCTTCGCGAATTCCGATACCCGTGTCCGCCACAGATACGAACATTTCAAAAGTTTCAGCGTCGACTTGTTGCCCGCTAATCGTCAGCGTAATTTTGCCTTGCTTCGTGTATTTGACCGCGTTAGTCAAAATGTTCGTGATTACTTGTTTGATTCGCATGTCGTCGCCGAAAAGACTTCGCGGCAACGCCGGCGAAATTTCCGTTATCAACGATAAATTTTTCTTGTGCGCACGTTCCGAAATCATGTTGACAAGGTCGTCAATCATGTTAAAAGTTTCATAACGCACGGGAATTATTTGCATCTTGCCATCTTCGATTTTTGAAAAGTCGAGAATTGTGTTTATCAAGTGCAACAACGTCCGCCCCGCGCTCGCTATGTTTTGAGAGTATTCGCGGATGTCTTTGTCTTTCGATTCGCGCAAAATCATTTCGTTCATGCCGAGTACCGCGTTTATCGGCGTGCGAATTTCATGACTCATCTGCGCCAAAAATTGCGTCTTCGCTTGCCCCGCTGAAATCTCCGCATCAACTGCCGACTGCAATTTTTCTTGAACCGCCGTTTGCCATTTGAGCATTTGATTTATCAGCGCGACAACCAAACTCACAGCGATTGCGTAAATTATTAAAAAGATTATGCCAAACAGAATTACTTGCCCGTAAATGTTGCGCCATTTATTCACGACAACGACCGTGAAATTCGACAGCTCATCTTTGCGCGCCACACTCGTCATCAAATTTCCCCGATAATCCGTCAAAATAAAATCGGCTCCGTTCGCCCAAACTTCTTGATGTTCGGTTGAAGAAATGTTCGTCATTCGTTTTGGCGTCATTTGATAATCAAAATGCGGGTGATTCAGAATAACACCGTTGCGGTCAACCAAAAACGCATATCCGTCGCTCGTGTAACTCTTCGCCAAAATTTCTATCAGCCGCTCAAGGTAAAAATCTATGCCGAAAACGCCCAAAAATTCGCCGTTGTGACCGTAAACCACTTTGGAAATTGTTACGCAATATTTGCCCGTCCTGTCGTCAAGATACGGCGTCGAGATTGTGAAACTGTCCGACGCTTCAATATTTTTTTCAGTCTCTATGTACCACGGCCGCTTCGCAACCTGCCAGTTCGGATCGCGAGACTCCCAGCCGTTATTCATGATAACTTGATGTTGTTTGTACGGATTCGCCATGTAGCAAGCAGAAATGTCGGGATAATTTTTCGCAATGCCATCCAAAAATTTCACCGCCGCCGAATAATCGTCCAAAACTTCCGGCTGCTCCGCTATCGTGTTCGCGAACATGCTAAGGATACTTTTTTGCTCGACGACCCATTTTGACAAGATGTGTTCGTATGATTCGACTTCGCGATTCATTTTCGTATCGCCCCAACCGACATTCGTGAATAAACTGATTCCGAGACGCACCAGCAATGCCATAGTCAAAACGATTATTATCAGCTGTACCGCTTTTCGACTGCCTTTCGATAAATTTTCGTCGTCCTCAATGTGCCGCTCGGATTTTTGCTCGTTTACAAGTGTCGAAAATGAAAACAGATTGTCCATCATGTCCGACAACTGCAACGCCGATTCCCGTACTTGCGCAAACTGTTCGCCCGCGTCTGATATTTTTAAAATTCTTCGCAACGGCGTCCGCAATTCGCTGGACAAACCCGATAAAAATTCTTCTTTTACTCGCAACGCTTTCTGCGCCTGCAACCGATTTTTTAAACTTTTGAGATACAAAAAAACTATCGCCACCAACATAACCAGGCTCAGCACCGTCGTTACCGCCAACTGAGAATAATCGGCACGGTATAAAATCGACGTGTCCACAACCAAAATCATGTACCAGCCGTTTTTCGTCGCGCTGCTGAAAACCATACTCGGCCGCCCGTTCAGCTCCATCGGAAAACTTGCATCTGTTTGGTTATTTACAAGCCGCTCAAGTATCAATTCGTATTCGGGCAACAGACTTTTCGAAATTTTTTTCCCGACAAGCGACATGTCTTTGTGCCCGATAATTTTCCCGCTCTTCGTCACGATTAACGCCGTGCGATTACTGCCCGCGTTCATTTTTATCACCGATTCACGCGCACTCGCAAACGTTTCGTCAAGAGCGACCACTGTTTGACCGTCAGATAAAAGCGTTGACAACGTGAAACACATTTCGCCCGTCATCGCGTCCGTGTACGGCTCGGAAATATATATCGCTTCCGGATTCGTCACCGCGCCTTTATACCAGAGACGTTCCGTCGCGTGATAATCTGCCGGTATTTTAAACGTCGGGATTATCGCCCATTCGTTATTCGCTATGTAAACGTTAAAACACTCTCCATTTGATGAAAATTTCTGCTCACGCTGTTCCTGCTCAAAAAATGCACGGATGTTTTCCAACGATTCGCCTGACGCCAACATTTGTTCGGAAGTCAGCGCCACCCGCAATAACGTTCGTTCGGCATCCGTCAGTTGCCCCTGCAACTCGCTTCGTATCCGCTCAAGTTGCATTTGCCCGATTTCTTCCGTCTGCTTCGACGTCATCTCGAAAATTAATTTTACGTTCAAAAAAATGACGAGCATGAACACAAACGCGATTGCTCCGATTGACAAAAATGTAAACTTGTCCGCCGTTCGCAAAATTCGCCAATCGTCAAAATTATTGTTCATGGTCGTCACCGTCTCACGCAAAAATTTCTATCACCGGCACCAAAACTTCTTCAAGCGTCGCGCCGCCGTGCATTTCCACGCCTTCGAGTCGCCCGCCTTGAATTCGGTCGTAATTCGTCAAAGAAAAATATCCGTTCGATTCAACTGCGCAAATCGGCTTCGCGTCGCGTTCGTCGACTTTGCAACAACGCCCGCCATGTTCGCCCGTCAACTGCAACTTTATCGTTCGCCCGCGACAAATCACCGCTCCGCGACTCGAACCGTGATCGCTCGTTAAAATAACTTTGGAAGTTTCGCCGTTCTTCAACGCCGCAGAAATTTCCTTCAGCATGTCTTCAATTATAAAGATTTCGTCACAAAAATAAACCGACACTTTTTGCGTTTCATGCCGCAGTTTGTCGAGACGCTCATTTTTCGGAAATTTTTCCCACGGCCATTCAGCGTAAAAATCTTTGTTTATTGAAGTCAATGTCGGTAATTCCGCTCGCGCCGTTTGTATCTTCGACCGAAAACCCATTTCGGAAAGACGTGATTTTATGTAACCCAAAAAGTCAACGCTCAACCCGTCCAGCCAATACAATTTTCCACCGCCCGTTCGCTCCAAAATCGCTTGCCGCGTTTCAAGCTCGTTGTAAATTCGCATAGCCGAAAATTTTTCAACCTGCGACAAGAATTCTTTTGAAACAACGTTAAACAATTTCAGCTCCTTGTACAGTCGAAAATATTCCGTCAACCTCTCGTCTCCAAAATCAAAAACCGTCAAGTATTTTCGCACTGTGGGGAAATTCTTTTCCAGAACTGAACGATTTGACGCAGACGCCGCCAACTCCATCGCCGCCCGAAATTCCAAAAGCGTGTTGTCGGTCAAATAATAAATCCCGTCAGCTCCGAACGCTTTCGCCGCGTCAATATAGCCAGGCAAAAATTTTTCGTTACCGGCAACCAAAACTTTCCGCAAGTTGTAAAGCTCGGTGAATTCCCGCGAACCGGGTTTGATTTTTAAGAGAGCGTCGAAAATGTTTCGCTCGAATTCCTCAAAATTCGCCGACTGCTCAAAAGCAAATTGTTCGTATTTGTTCGCAAAGCCTTCGCTAAAGCCGCGCAAATATTTTGACCAGGTTTTGTCGCCGTTTAAAACTTTTCGCCACTGATTTTCATTCAACGCCGTCCGTGGTGACCGTAATTCGGGTTCGCGCAATTTTATCGCATCATATGCCGTCGCCACTCGAAAAACTTTTTCAAGCAATAACTCCGAATTGACTTCGACCGCGCCCGTCACTCCGTCTTCAAGAGCGAGTAAAAGTTCACGGAAATTTTTCGACGCCGTTTTGACACCAAGATTAGGTAAATATTGCGTCACTGAAAAACTATCCGACGATTCCACAACGCTCAAATTTTTTCGGAACTTCGGATTTTCAGTCGCCAGCCGCAACAAAAAATTTTTCACGCCGCGACACAATACCACTAATTTTTTTTTGAAAGTCAAAGAACGTAACCGATTTATCAGCCGATAATTTCCGCTTAACGCCGTAAATTCTCCGACTCCCAAAGCTAGCGCGTTGCCGGATAATTTCTGTGCCGCTTCGATAAATTCGTCACCATCAGGAAAAACATCGCCACGACAAAAATTGCTGAGTCGAATTGCAGACATATCACGCAAAAAATTTCTAATATCCATATATTCCGCGCCGTCGACTGCAACAAAATATGCATGTTTATCCGCGCCGCTCAAGTACGCCGAAATTTTCGCCTTTGCCTCGTTCATTTCTCGTCACCGCGCAATATCTCCATTCCGACCGCATAATTTTCGCGAATCAGCTTGAGCAAAAATTCTTTCACTCGGTCACTGCCCATCGTTTGCAACTTTTCCGCCGCTCGTTCGCTCGCTCCGGAAAAATACTTTTCCCGCGCCATTTTTTCAAGAAAGGTTTGCACCTCTACGCTTTCGCTCCACGTGTACGCCTCACCAAAATTTTTTTCCAATGCCGTTCGCACTTCGTCCAAATCGCTCAACAAAAATCTTTTGTCGCCGAGTAATTCTTTTTTGAAGGCTTCGTCTATGCTGTTTTTGTCATTCAACCGCTCGCCGAATAACGTTTTTGAATTCAAATATCGCGTCGCAAATTCTATTTCGGACGCATTTGCAGTCTCGCTCGTCACCGCCGCGAACGCTCGACGCGCCGTCGCTCGCTCCTCAACTTCAATCATTAAAAGAATTGGTGTTCGATTTTTTCGCGACCATGCCTGCGGACTTTCGCTCAACGTCATTTTTTTCCACTGCCGCTTCAGTTCAGAATTCAACCGTTTATTTTTTACGTCATCCGCCAGAATTGTCAATCGCCGTTCAAATTCTTGACGCCCGTCGATAAATGAACTTGTCGGCAAGCTCGCTATGACTTTTTTCTTATCAGACGCGCTCAATTCCGCAAATTGTTCGGAAAATCGTTGCGTCAAAATTCTCGCGTCGCCATTCAGTATCGTTCGTATCTGACTCGCATTTTCCACCAAAGCCGCCAGAAAACTTGCACGCATATCGTCCGACAGTTCGCCGCGATTTACAACCAACCGCAGGATCTCGAAAAATTTTGATAAGGTTGGGAATTGTTCGATTAAAATTTCACTCGGCACACGGACAAATTTCAGCCGCTCAATCCACGATCCAACGCATTCCGCAAACCTTTCAGATTCTATTCCGACCGCTCGACTCGCCATTATGATTTTGTGTTCTAATAATAATTTATCGATGACGCCGTTTGCCGCAGATTTCGACCATAATGCCGTGCCCGTCAATTTTTTTTGAACTTCATCAAGTATATTTGTGACTGCCGCAACTTCAAACAATGCGCCGCCAGAATACTCCCGCAAATATTTTTCCAGTGCCAGTCTTGATTCTTTACCCGTCAACAACATTTTTAATCGTTTAACGTGAAAACTGCCGGTCATCAGAAAATTGCCCATTTGCTCGACCATTCCCGACACAAAATCCCCATCCTGCGCGTTTACCAGTTGAATCAGTTGCCGACAAAACGGTTTGTATTGTTCCGTCGCTACTTGTTCGCTTAACCATAAAATCCGCTTCGTTTCATTTAACCGCGCTCGAATTTTATTTGCAGTTTGCTCAATCTGCATATTTTCTGCCGTTCCGAAAACTTCATGCGAAAATTTCAAGAATTCGCGTTGGCCTTTCGACATGACTTCGATAAACATTTCGCGATGATTTTTTTTAGAAGAAAGCATATGGTTCATGCACTCAGCGATAAATGTTGCCAATCGCTCGGTGGTTAGTGTGCCGCCCGCGTCTGCGACGCGGGCGGCACTCCCCTCTATATATCGATATCGCTCGCTTGCGTATTCTTTCAGGAGAAAGCCGGTTAATATTGCATACAGGTTGCACGGCATGAACCCGTTCGTCATCAGCAACTCAATTATTTCGTCAAAAGAAACGCGCTGATTTTTCGTCAGTTGCTCAGCGATAAATTTGTCAGCCAATATTTTCAATGAGGAAATCGGTAACGCTGGCTGTAACTCCCAATACAAACTTTCGCGCCGCCACACTTCACCCAAAATTTTTTGCACTGCCGCTTGACTGTAAAGACCGTATGTTTCTTCGGTAATTCCCAACTGTGCGCCCTTGCGGAAACTGTTCGCGTTCGTCAAAAATAACGACTCCGCCACGTCCGCATTATCAAATGTCAAAGGATACAGTTCGATTATATTTTTGGCGAGTTCCTCCCGAAGACCCTTCAAGCTCGCACACGTTATTGCACGTCGCTCCGTTTGCATTTTTGGTAAAGCCGGATATATTACAAACGCCCCGTCACGAAACTCACGCCGCCACTCCCGAACAACTTCCTCAGCATTCGATTGATTTTGCTCAGATAAATGCAAATCTCGCGTGCGCCAATATTCAGCGTGCGACATGTAATCCGACCAACGATTCAATCGCTCGACGCCAAAATAATTTTCGCCCGCGTCAACAAAAATCAATGAACGATATTGTTCAGTCACAGAAAGTTCACGAATTCGCACTGTCAATTTCTGTCGCTCAATTTCGTCACGCGCAAAACATACAAGCATTCCGACTTGATAAATTTTTAAATCGCGGACAAGTTTCGTCGCCTTTGTCGGTAAATTTTCCAACGTCGCCACTTCGACTTTTAATCGACTCCGTTGCGATGCCGACAAAATAAATTCTTCGCTGAATCGATTTTCTTCAATCAAAGTCGATAAGCGGAAATTTTTTAAAACCGCTTCCCGTTGCTCGTCGATTTTCGCTTGGTCGCCCGATACCGCCGCCGTCGCAAAAATTTCTTCAGTCCCCGCCTGCCGATATAATATTTTTTTCGTGACAAGGTCGCGGGCTATGTTCAGCGCAACTCCGCCGTCCAATTCGTCAACACCCTCGAACGTCAATTCAAGGTTCGCCGCGCTCGGTTGCAACAATTTCACTCGCTCAAGTTGCGATTTCCGCGTCACCGCTTCCATCATCAATATCGTTTTCAAAACAGTTTTTTCGAGATGAGAAAGCTCGAAAAATTCTGTGTAACGCGAAAATGAATCAAGTATCGTCGCGATAACCAAATCCAAATTCGTGCGCCCGCGCCCCGTAACGTGTTCGTCCGTCCCCTGCTCGTAAAAAAATTTCCAGAGATAATCCGTCGTCAGCAGGTCGCCGACTTGCGGGCTTCGCGTCGCTATGAATTGCTGAAATCCTTCAGCGTCCACTGAATCAGTTTTGATAAAGTTGAACATGCTCCGCTGATTCGACGCGAAATATGTCGAGATGTTTTTCAACATCAGCGCAGCCATCGGGTGTATCGGTAATATCCCCGATAAAATTTTTTCGGAAGCTTTGATATACTCCGCCACCGCTCGGCGCGATTTCCGCGTGCGATCTTTCAATGCGGCAGAAATGAATTGCCAGTCGCGTTCCGCCGCCGGTTTGATTTTCAATGCGTGCCCAATCAATTCAAACGCTATGTTGTTCGGCATCGTGATGTTCCGCCCGATAAATCGGTCGCGCAACTTTTTGAAGGATTCGTCATTGCCCATGCCCGCCGATATGTGCGTCGCTATAACCAGATAAAACGGCTTGAGGTTCACCAGCTCAACCAGTTTTTGAAAGTCGCCGAGATTGTTTCGGTTGCTATTGAAAAAATCTGTGAACTCGTCCCAAAAGAAAACTATCGCTTTGAGTTTGTTCGCGTCAATGACTTCGGCTATCCAGTGTTTTAAATCGTCAATGTCGATTTCAAATGCCCGAATTCCTTCGCGCTCGCCCAAATTCAAAATTTCGTTGACAAGCTCATCAATCGACAAATCAGAATTTTTAAGGCGGTCAAGTATTTCGGCGGCCGTTTTGCCCGCAAAAGCTCCGATTCCGCGATACTTCGGATTTTGAATTTTGGCACGAAAAAGTTGCATGTTCGCTTCGTCGGCCTCCAACCACGAAACTATTTTCCCGCGCAAAGTTTTCGAGCCGTTGAACTTGTAGCCGGATTTTTTTAAAGAGGCGGTCAAGCTGTCAAATACGGCATGTATCAAATTCCGCGTCGATAAAATTTCGCCCGACGCATATCGAGAGGCCGTCACTATCTTGCCGGCTTTCAACGCCAATAATTTTTCGCGAAGGTCAACTTTATCGCGCAAACCCTCGTTCGCATTGAAGTAAGCAACTAATTTTTCGGGCGCACAATCCAACAAATTTCGCAACGTCCACAAAAGTCGCGATTTGCCCGTCCCGTAAGAACCTTCAACCCAAAGCCCTTTTTTGTCCGTGTTGCCGGCTCGACTCAAAATTTTTTCCAAAGACTCAATCGTCGCGATAACTGATTCGTGCGCGTATGTCTGCTCCCAACGATTTTTTGGGTCTTGAATCGAATCTTCGTTGATTTCGGGATAGTAGCCCGCATCAACCTCAAAATAAATGTCGTACTTGTTCCAGCTGATGTCCATCGTCAATCCTCAAAAAGTTTCAAAACGTCTTTGCTATTTTTATCGGGCGCAAGCGATATTTTTTCAAGGTCATGTGTAAAAGTCGCGTCAAGAAATTCCGGAAAGTTCGCGCTCAATCCGTTTAAAAATTGTTCGAGTTCGTCACTCGTCAGACCAAAAATTTTCGCGGGGCTTTCAGTAATTTCAAGTAGCGAAGTCAACGTAAATTGCCGTTCGCCGCACCGTTCCGCCATTTTATAGAGTGAATACAAAATTACGCGCCCGTCCGTGATTTTCGTTTTCGTTCGCGTCAACGTTATCAGTTGATTGCCAATATAAGTTGCCTTGCCAAATTTCAAAATCGTTCCAAAAGCCGTGCCGCTCAGTTTCCCGAAACTCCCCATAACTTTTTTCGCTGAACTTTTCGACAGCCCCGTCAATAAAAGTTTCATTTCAACTTCAGAACGTGTCAGAGTTTCTTCAAGCGGAAAATTTTCTACGAACCATCGAATTTGCACGTTGCTCGCAACTAAATTCACCAGCATAAGAGCAAGTGCCGACTCTCTGTCCCAACCGAAATTTTTTAGGAGATAAGCAAAGCTCGTTACAGATTTTTTCTCCAACAACTGCGCACCACGAAGAAATATGCAGAAACTGTAAAATTGCCTGCTGTCCAAGCCGGGATGTGTCAAAAATTCTCGCGGCTCGTCGATAAATCGGCGCAGCCAATCTTGCTTCGGCGGACAACTGTCAAACGCGTTCAAACTCGACAAGGTTTTTCGCCTCCTTATGAAAAATCCGCCGTGAAATTCTTCAAGGCGGGTTTTTTTTTCGTTCAGTTATGTAATTCATATCGCCAAACTCATGACGTGCGCCCGCTCGATTATCGACGTGCTCAACCTTTCGACGCGCTTCGTTCGGAAATTTTTTTCGATTAAAAATGCGTCTATAGCATTTGTATCCAGCGGGATATTTTCTTGCACAACCACCGCCGACATCAAGTCGACATAGTTCAAAAAAACTTTGTCTCGCGGACAAATCGCGCCGTTCACCAGATTGGTCGCCTTTGAAGTGTGAAATTTGTATTTGCGGCTGACTTTACGCAAAAAACTTTCAAGCAAGTACACGTTCCATTCCCACTCAAAGCCGCGTGTATCTTTCGCCGGCTCAAATTTCTCAAAACTTTTCACGTCACGCAACGCAATGATTCTGCCTTGAACAAACGGGGTCAAAGCTTCGTCAATCGCTAAAGTGTGAAATTTGATAAACTCGTCCTTCACGAAAATATTTTTTGAAACGCGAATCATCGTTTCGAGTGCCGCTTCAATAATCGACGCTTGACGGATAATGCCCAACTTTTTCGCTCGGTCGTTCAGCTCGTTCAACGTCACTTCGTCGCGCAATGAACAAAATCTTTTAAGTAAGTTCAAACCGCCGAACGCCGCCCCGCGCACTGTCAAAATATTTCCGTGACGCGAAAATTCTTTGGAAAAAAAACGGTCAAACAATACACCGCGAATTGTCGCCTCGCTGAATTCGGGATTCAAAGCAAGAGTGTTTGGAAAATCTTGCGCGTTGAATATCGCGTGCCCGTCGGTTTTTAAATCGCTCAACAATCCACTGCGAATTTCATTGATTTCGGTAAGGTCAAACGCAAGCTGCTCTGTCAAAAGATATTTCCCGTCAATGGATTTCGAGTATTTGCGCGGGTTACTCAATGCCCGTTCAATTTCTTGAAGAGGAACATACGGCAAGTTCTCGTGAATTTGTTCGACAGTAAACGGAACGCAAGCAGGTAACGAACGAACTTTGTATTCAATCACGTCTCCCAACCTGACGAATTTGTTCACCGCAAAATATTTGTCGGAGAAATAATATTGGCTGTCGTTCGTGCGCAACAAAGCTCCCAAAACCGACGGCGTCTTCACGTGCCAATCATTCAATTTGCCGCGATAACGAGCGAAAAATTCTTCGTAGTAAACTATCATGTTCCCCGCGTTCAAAACCTTGTCGACCAAACGGAACACTCGCCCGCGATTCAACGCCGTTACAAAATAATATTTACCGCCGTAATAAAACGAAACTTTTTTGATGAAGTTCGTCACGCTGAACGACACGGGGATTTCTTCGCCGCTGTATTTGAGTTTGTAGGCGCGGCGGATTTGATTGTCGGTAATGAAATCTGCACGCACACCGTTTGAAAAATTTTCAGATATAACGACGAGAATTTTCTTCAACATCTTGTCAGACATTTACAAAAACCTCCTCTTGCTGAAAAATTTTATGTCAACATTATAAATGAAGATTTACGCGCAGGCAAATATTTTTTGCACCAATATCGCCTTGATTGTGCGCAATTCTTTTGTTACAATCGACGCAACCGCTAACAAAATTCTCGACTGTTTTGAAAGGATGGCGATGATTGTATGAGTCAAAAACACATCGGGTTGGTTGAAAAGGATTTGTGGCTTGAGCCGTATGAAAACGCAATTCGCGGCCGCCACGATCACGCGCTCTGGAAAATTTCTCAACTCACGCAAGACGGTAAACGCACGCTCTCCGATTTCGCCGACGGACATTTGTATTTCGGTCTGCACCGCACAAGCGACGGCGGCTGGGTTTTCCGCGAATGGGCACCGCACGCCACGGATATTCATTTGATTGGCGACTTCAACGGCTGGAAAAAAGACGAGGCTTATCGTTGCAAACGGCTTGAAAACGGAAATTGGGAATTGAAGTTGTCCGCCGATAAGTTGAAACATGGCGACTTGTACAAAATGAATGTGCGCTGGGACAGCGGCGAAGGCGAACGAATTCCCGCGTGGTGTCAAAGAGTCGTGCAGGATGAAAAGACGAAAATTTTTTCCGCTCAAGTTTGGGACCCCGAAAAGCCGCATGTTTGGAATGATGACGGTTTCAAAATCGATAAAAGCCCGTTGCTCATTTATGAATGTCATGTCGGAATGGCGCAGGACGCGGAAAAAGTCGGAACGTATACCGAATTCAAAGATAACATTTTGCCGCGGATAAAAAAAGCCGGCTACAACGCCGTTCAAATCATGGCGATTCAGGAACATCCCTACTACGGGAGTTTCGGTTATCACGTCAGCTCGTTTTTCGCGCCGTCAAGTCGTTGCGGCACTCCCGAAGAACTTAAAGAGTTGATTGACGCCGCACATCAGATGGGGCTCGCGGTTATCATGGATATCGTTCACAGCCACGCGGTTAAGAATGAAGTCGAAGGGCTCGGAAATCTCGCGGGCGACCCCAATCAGTTCTTTTATGAAGGTGACCGCCACGAACACCCCGCGTGGGACAGCCTCTGCTTCGATTACGGAAAAGATGACGTGCTGCATTTCCTGATGAGTAACTGCAAATATTGGCTGCAAGAATTCCACTTCGACGGGTTCCGGTTCGACGGAATCACTTCAATGCTGTATTACAGCCACGGGCTCGGCGAAGCTTTCATGAGTTACGGCGATTACTTCAACGGGCACCAAGACGACAACGCAATTTGTTATCTGATGCTGGCGAACAAAATGATTCATGAAGTCAAGCCCGACGCCGTCACTATCGCCGAAGATGTCAGCGGTATGCCAGGGCTCGCAAGCAAATTCGAGGACGGCGGATTCGGTTTCGATTATCGGCTCGCGATGAATATCCCCGATTACTGGATTAAGACGATTAAAGAAAAACGCGACGAAGATTGGAAACCGTCGTCGATTTTCTGGGAGTTGACGAATCGCCGCGCTGACGAAAAAACTATCTCGTATGCGGAAAGTCACGACCAAGCACTCGTCGGTGACAAGACGATTATTTTCCGCTTGATTGATGCCGACATGTATTGGCACTTCAAGAAGGGTGACGAAAATGACGTCGCAAATCGCGGTATCGCTCTACACAAAATGATTCGGCTTGTCACGGCCTCAACATGCAACGGCGGCTATCTCAACTTCATGGGCAACGAATTCGGTCACCCGGAATGGATTGATTTCCCGCGCGAAGGAAACGGCTGGTCTTACAAATATGCGCGGCGGCAATGGAATTTGCTCGATAACAAGGAACTGTGCTATCACTGGCTCGGTGACTTTGATCGTGAAATGCTCGCCGTCATTAAGTCAGAGCCGGGAATTGAAACGTTACCTGTGCGCGAAATCTGGCACGACGACGCTGATCAAATCCTTGCGTACATGCGCGGAAATCTCGTGTTCGTCTTCAACTTCTCGCCGACGAAATCTTTCACCGACTACGGCTTCCTCGTCCCCAAAGGCGAGTATGATGTCGTGCTCAACACCGACGATAAAAAGTTCGGCGGGTTCGGTTTGACGGATGACTCCGTGCCGCATTTGACTAACTATGACCCGGTTTACGACAGACAAGATAAAGATTGGCTCAAGCTCTATATTCCCGCTCGTTCCGCCGTCGTCCTCAGAAAGAAAGCGTAAAGCCCGAGCGGAAAAATTTCCGTTCACAAGTTCCCGACTGCGGTCGGGATTTTTTTTCGGGCGGTGCACACAAAATCGTTCGCGTGTGATAAAATAAAATCGGCGTGTGTAGTTGAACTGCGGCGAGCGGAAAAATTCGCGGCGGCGGAAACTTAAAGGCCGTTAAGATGAATGTCGCTTGTGGATATCTGCGACAGACGCGGAATTCGCGGCGGCACAATCGGAGGACGCCTTCAAATTCCTGAGACGCGCTTTATACCAGTCAGGATACCATTTCGAATTAGACACCTCATTAAGACGCGCCTCAATAGAATTATCATCAAACTTTTCAAAGGGGGAATAAGACTCCGAAGACATCCAAACCTCATCGGAATCTGAGAAATCGTCCGGCACAGAAGGCGCTGACGGAATGTCGTCGAATTTGGAAAGTTTCGCATCGGGATTTGCAAGAACTACTTGGAGCTCCTTCTCCAAAGACTCCGCGACCATATCAAGAGTCTCTTGACTAATATTCTGTCCACACAAACGATGTGTTACCAGCGCATCAGATATATTCTTAAGCAAACGAATGTGTCTGGTGCGGGCGTCGAGTAGAAAACCTTCGCCAGGCAAATCTTCTTTGTCTTCTTTGCGGGCAGCGTCCGCTGAAGCGCTGTCGTAGATATCTGACGCATCATCGTCAAGTGAGTCTTCATCCGATGATTGTGACGAAACAGGCGGCGCCGACGCGGATACAGAATCGTTTGCAGCCGACGAAAATTCGACGTTTGCAGAAGACGACGCGGGAGCGAGCGGAAAATCGGCGGCGACGGCAGATGCAGACGGAGATGACGATTCAATAACTGTAGAGTGCGTTACCGTATCAGTCGTAGTTATCGACGGCGCAGATACAGACGAAGGCTCGACAGATGTCGATAAGGGCGATGTATCGGTCGATGACGACGCGGTTTTTGATTGCGGTGTAGATGTCATGACTGTCGGTGACGTTGTAGCGAACGGAGACGGCGCAGATACGGTTGTTTGAAACTGTGTAGCTGATATTGCGCTCGTTGTCGACTCTTTGAAAATTTTCGCGTCGCGAGGCCGTTTTGTATTTGACTTTTTCTCCGCTCGCGCTTCCCCATCACGCACCGACGCGCACGGCGCATCAGGATAAAACTGTAGCTCTAATTGAATCGGATGTGAACTAGTGCCTGACGCTGTTGCCGATGACGACGCGGTTTTTAATTGCAGTGTAGATGTCGTGACTGTCGGTGACGTTGTAGCGAACGGAGACGGCGCAGATACGGTTGTTTGAAACTGTGTAGCTGATATTGCGCTCGTTGTCGACTCTTTGAAAATTTTCGCGTCGCGAGGCCGTTTTGTATTTGACTTTTTCTCCGCTCGCGCTTCCCCATCACGCACCGACGCGCACGGCGTTTTGACGGTTATGTCGTTTGATTTAATCCTTGACATTCTATATAAAGTCAAAATATCTAACCTATCTCCAAAGGGCGAACACGTACCAGGCGGTAACGGCATCATGTCATCGGTAATGTCGCTAACTGTATAACCAAGATTCAAATAAAACTCCGTGAACCAATCACACAGACTATCATACCCCTTCACCGCAACGCGTAACATCTTGTCTACTGTACACGTGCGATAAAGTAAATGATAAACGTTATTGTCAAGTTGTGCGACAACCTTATCGCTCTTAACAAAACTCTTAACGGAATCACGTTCAGGATGAGCTTCAAAATATTTGCGCACGCGACCACCCAAACCGCGCGAAAAAACAAAACTGCGAAGCCCCTTCGTCGCAATCGCGTATTCAACCCATAAATCGTTATTCTCAGCGGTATCATCGCACAGTAAATCAAACGGTATACGACTATTTTTCGCGTGTATCGACGTCATCTCCGACTCACCCGTATACAACATCTGCGGGTCACAACCCACCGTCTTCGCCATATAATCGCTATCGTCAACCGGACGAATCGGACGCTTGCCATTTTTCCGCCTCTTAGCAAAACGCACACAACGAGATTTTTTCCGCTCGGATGGCTTCATATCAAAATCGCTGTAACGACTAAAAACTAATCCGTGCTTCTTAAAAGCGGACGCATATGAAGGGTCTATCTCTTCACCAAACTCCTTAGCAAAAAAATGATTGACGATTTCAAACCACGCTTCTTGCAACTCCTCCTCCATATCCGATATCAACGACAAGTTTTCCTTAGGCACGAACAATATAACGTGATAGTGCGGGTGCCAACCAGAATTATACCCCTGCGTACCTTTTCCGTTCGTGATAGTCTCTTCAAGACGACGAATATACGCCTGCACTCCCATCTGTTTCGTTCGCGTCACTGCAGGACGACCAGACGCAAAAAATCTATCCCACGAACGACTGAGAACGCGCAAAAGTCCGCGCAACGGATTCCACCGGTGAAATATCGTCAACGTCATCATTATCGGCACAAGCCCGACAGAATACCCCCAAGCAATACAACGCCGAATACGACAACGATAAATGAAAAGTTGACGAGGAGCATCCATAGGGTCTAAACGAATATTAGCGGAACGACTGACATCACTCATTCGCGCCTTCTTCGACGAACCATCAGGCGCACAACACACATCAAAATAACGCACCTCATTCGGCTTACACCGACCGTAAAATTCTTCAGGTATACCATGATTGCGCATAACAACTTTCGGAGGCAACGATGAACTATACGAATACTTTACAGACGGAAAACAATCAAGCACCGTCTCAATCTTATTTTTCGCACCATATAACTTCGGTCTGTTCTCCTCAGACAAATCTGCAAACGAACGACGCGCTAAAAACAATTTCGACCGCCGTAAAAGATTCATCCTATCCGAACGCTCAAAATGACCAGTTCCAACATTAAATCGCTTCTCCAATTCAAGTTCGGTAGTCAAACCGCGTATGTACCTAGAATCTTCGGCCGAAAAAAAATAACCAGAATCGCCATCAAAATTATGAACCTCAACTCCCAGTTCTTTGCGACGCTTGTTTTGAGGAGCCATTTCTTTTTTCGCCGCCGCCGAACTTTCAACTTTTTCCTGTGCCAAAGTATTCACCTGCTCTTAACCAAAATCTTGTTCTAAAGAATATTCCTTTTCAACCACTCGTGTCAATAGTAAATGTAAAATTTTTATCTTCTTACAGCTTAAAGGAACTTGCCTATATAAATCGAAATAATCGACGTTCGACTACGCGTCTAACAAATTCTCTGTCAGGAGTGATTTTATTGCTCGAACTTCAATATCTCATTTTTACCGTCATCGTCCTCGCGCTCATCTTTGACTTTATCAACGGCTTCCACGATACCGCTAACGCTATCGCAACTTCCGTCAGCACCAGAGCACTTCGCCCAAATCACGCCATCGCTATGGCGGCCATCTTAAATTTCCTCGGCGCAATGGTCTCAACCGGCGTCGCGAAAACTATCGGCGGCGATATTGTCAGCTCTCCAACTTTCGTTAATGAAAAAATTATCATCGCCGCACTCCTCGGCGCAATCTTTTGGAACCTGTTGACTTGGAAAATCGGTATCCCCTCCAGTTCCTCTCATGCACTGGTCGGCGGCCTAATCGGTGCTGTCCTCGTTTCCGTCGGCAATGTCGGTCTCAATTGGCTCGGTATCGGCTCCATTGTTATCGCTCTAATCGCGTCGCCCGCTATCGCTCTTTTAACCGGCTTCGTCATAATGAACGTCATCTGCTATTTCCTTCAAAACGCGTCGCCTCACAGCGTAAATGACAAATTCCGTAAACTCCAAATCGCCGCCGCTGCCACTATGGCCTTCTCACACGGCTCCAATGATGCCCAAAAGTCTATGGGTATCATAACACTCGCTCTTTTTTCGGGCGGCTTCATTTCAGAATTCGAAGTCCCGACTTTCGTCAAAATCCTCTGCGCCGCCGCTATGGCTGCCGGTACCGCTTCAGGCGGTTGGCGAATAATAAAAACCGTCGGCGGCAAAATCTTCAAACTGGAACCCGCCAGCGGTTTCTCGGCTGACCTCAATTCATCAATAGTCGTTTTCGGAGCAACTTTGCTCCACTTACCGGTTTCAACAACTCACGTCGTTTCCGGCTCTATCATGGGTGTCGGCACCGCCAAAAGAACTAACGCCGTTCATTGGGGAGTTGCTCAAAATATGATCAAGGCCTGGTGTCTCACTATCCCAATAAGCGCGGCTGTCGGTGCACTCTCATTCACCCTCGTCGAACAAATTTTTTAAAAACAATGCGCGCCGCCTAAAGGCGGCGCGCATTCTCAAACCGAATCATTCTCGGCAAGATATTTACAGTGAAAATTGTTCTTGCCGTTGTTCTTCACCCAATAAACCGCTTCGTCTGCCGCTCGAAACAACGTTTCATAATCACGCCCCTCAAAAGGTGCTATCGCAATTCCTATACTCGCAGTTACAAATTTCGTCTTGCCCTCGACCGTCAAGTTGAAGGCAAGATTTCTTATTTGCTCAGCTTTCCGCCGTACAACATCCAACTGCGGCAAGTTGTCGATTATCGCTACAAACTCATCGCCGCCAAACCGCCCAATACAATCGTTCGTCCGAAAAACTTTCCGCAAACCGTTCGCAAATTCCGCCAGTACCTTGTCGCCAAATTGATGCCCCAACAAATCATTTACTTCTTTGAAATGGTCAAGGTCAATTATGTAAAACGCTATGTAAACGTTCGGCAAATTATTCTCGTTGAAAGTTCGCAACTTCATCTCACACAATTTCTCCATGGTCGTCTTGTTGAAAAGATCTGTAAGCTTGTCAAGCTCCGACGCCAGTTTAAAATCGTCCCGCTCAACTTGTACTTTGTCCAAATCCTCAACAAGCCGCTCCCGCTCGTTCCGTATCTTATTAAACGCCGCAGCCATTTGCCCCAACTCGTCATTCGTCGAAACTTCAACTTTCACTTCTTCAACATCCGCCCCCGCAGCTATCTTGCCAACCGCGTCCGTAATCTTCACGATAGGTGCCGAGACCGTCGAAGAAAACATCCAAGCCAAACCACCTATAACTGCCAATAAAAATAAGCCAAGCATTGTCCCGTAAAAAATCTTCTCGTAAACCTGCGCCCAAATAATATCGTATGACCGCACTGTCACTATCATCCAGCCCGTTTGCAAATTCCGCGAATATGTCGACATGCATTCAACACCGTCGATTTCCCAGTCCAAAACACCGTTGCTGTTATAAACTTTGTCCAACAAAACACGATACGCATTATCGGTCGAGTATTCAGTTCCAATGCCTATAATCTCGTCCGAATTCGCTATAACCCGCCCGGCTCTGTCCATGACGATTATCGAAGTGTTGTTGTCATCCAACATCGAAACAAATTCCTGAACAGCCGATAAATCAAAATTCCGCTGAACCATGCCAACCGGCTCGCCCGCCGAATTCAAAACCGGTACCGCCATTACAACTATCATCTTGCCCGTCGACATGCTCGCCAAAATGTCCGTAACGTATTCCCGCCCCTTCATGGCTTCTTGATAATGTGCCCGATTTTTCAAGTTCACCAAAGTCGAACCGTCCGTCCGAAACATTTGTTGACCCGTCCGATCCGTCAAAGCCAATAAATTTTCATCTTTAAATATAGCGTTCGTTTCCCGACATATCTTTTCCGCCACTCCCCGATATGCCTCGTCGCCACTCTGCACAAAATTGATAACTTCCGACGTCAACGCAAGAGAATGCAACACCGCCATGTTCTTTTCAACAAGCTCCGTCACATGCTCCGAAATCATCGCACTGCGCATCAAACTTATCTGCCGCGCATATTCTTCAAGCTCCGCTTTCGAGTTCCAAGCTCCAACGATTATCAGAGTAAAAAACGGTACCCCGCCCATGAAAAAGAAAAAAATAAAAAGCTTGGCTCTAATGCTTTTGATAAATTCCAACGAACCCATCGCAAATCAACCGCCCAAATTCCGAACAATCGTAATAACCGAAGGAAACAACAATACCACAAATATCGAAGGAAAAATAAACAAAACCATCGGGAAAATTATCTTGACCGGCGCTTTCAAGGCTTCGCCGCGTACCCACTGACGATGCCGGTCCCGCATGTTGTCCGCTTGCACTTTCAATGTCCGCGTCATGCTCGTCCCCAATCGCTCCGCTTGTATCACCGAGGTCGTAAATAAATATACTTCCTCCAAATCACACCGCTTCGCTACTTGATTCAACGCATATTGATGAGTCATGCCCAATCCAACGTCATTTTGAAATCGCCGAAACTCGTCGATTAATGGACCTTCCATTCGCGAAACTATTTTCGCAACTGCCCCGTCAAAAGACAACCCCGCCTGCACACTCACGCACAACAAATCCAAAAACTCCGGTAACTGCCGCCGTAACACTTTTTGCCGCTGCCGTATCTTCGAGTTCAAAAACGCAAAAGGTAACATCGCGCCGATAAAGCCGCCCAACAATATAATTATCACGCGCTGCAACGGGTGAAAACCTTGACTCTGTGCAAAAAAAATCGCCCCGACGATTCCCAACAAAATCATCAAACACCAAATGGTTATGAATCGCCTGGCGTCCCATACTCCCGTTTTTCCCGCTCGAAAAATTTTGTCCTCTATCTGAAGTTTTATCTCAGCCGGCGCAAATTTCTGGAACCGCTCGTCCAATGAATCCCAAAAAGGTTTTATCACCCGCTCAAAAAAACTCAGACTGCGCGTGACCGCTTGTTGAGGATTTACGGCCTTGGCAGTATTAACTTTCGTCTTCTTGACCGAAACCGGCAACTTCGCTCGCTCCGATTCCGCCTGCCGTATCATCGCGTCAAGCCGTTTCCGTAATTGAACTTCGGGACTTTGATTTTTGTAAATCAACAACCACGCGATAAACAAAAACCAAACAAGCCCCGCAAAGGAAGACATCACCAATACCATCACATGTCCCTCCGCCCACTCGTGAAAAAGTTCGGCGGCAACGATATGCCGTTCATGTTGAATTTGTCCATAAACGTCGGCCGCAATCCCGTGCTCTCGTAATGCCCAACTGATTTGCCGTTCTCGTCTATGTAATCTTGAACGTAGCGAAATAAATCTTGCAAAATTATCGTGTCGCCTTCCATGCCTTGAACTTCGGTTATGTATGTGATTTTTCGCGAACCATCTCGAATTCTCGACTGCTGAAGTATCAAATCAATGGCCGACGAAACTTGCGTCCGTACTGCGCGCACAGGTAATTCCATGCCCGCCATCAATACCATCGTTTCCAATCGGCTCAAAACGTCCCTCGGTGTGTTAGCGTGCGCCGTCGTCAATGAACCGTCGTGACCCGTGTTCATCGCTTGCAACATGTCCAGTGCCTCACCTGCGCGGACTTCACCGACGATAATTCTGTCGGGTCTCATGCGCAACGCATTTCGTACAAGGTCGCGTATCGTTATCGCGCCAGTTCCTTCCAAGTTCGCCGGCCGTGATTCCAATGTCACAACATGCTGTTGCTGAAGCCGCAATTCCGCCGCGTCTTCTATCGTGACAATTCTGTCGGTCGAGGGTATGAATGACGATAACACATTTAATGTCGTCGTCTTGCCCGAACCCGTGCCGCCCGATACCAAAATGTTCAAACGCGCTCGCACGCACGCTTCCAAAAATTGCCCCATGTCCGCGCTCAACGTCCCGAAACTTATGAGGTCGTTTATTGACAGGGCGTTCTTTGAAAACTTTCGGATTGTCACCACAGGTCCAACCAATGACAACGGCGGGATTATGATATTTACACGTGAACCGTCTGCCAAGCGCGCATCTACCAACGGACTCGATTCATCAACCCGCCGCCCCAACGGTGTCAAAATCCGTTCAATAATACTCATCAAGTGCGCGTTGTCGTAAAAGCGAACGGACGTTAATTTCAACTTGCCTTTTTGCTCGATAAAAATTTGGTGCGGCCCGTTTACCATGATTTCTGTTATCGTTTCGTTCTGCAATAACGGCTCCAACGGCCCCAACCCCAACAGCTCGTTGCTGATGTCGTCAACCAACTGTATCCGCTCGCCACGCGTTAAGTTGTAGTTGCCGTCGGCAATTTCTCGCGAACTGTAAACAGAAATGATATTTTTTATTTGTTCGCGTGCCTCTTCGCCACGTACCAATATCGCTTGCTCTTCGGGCGTCATCTCGTCGACGATTCGACGGTGCACGGCCAATTTCATTTCTTGAACTACGTCATCTTTTGACGCATGCGAACGCCGCCCCGCAAATGCCGACGCTTCCAATGGTGCTTCGCGTTCCTGTTGCTCCTGCTTCATCGTGTATTCATGTTTTTGAGGAACAACAGCTTTCGTTTCATGGTGCGCTTCCGACGGCCGCGGCAATCGCTGCGGCTCGGCGGGTTTGTGCGCGGCGTCGGCTTCGCCGTCGCCGCGCAACCTCTCCAACAAACTTTTCGGTCTCATTAGCCGCCCTCCCCGCTCGAAATCACAATGTCCTGCTCTATCCGCATCCGATAATACAAAGGCCTAAGTTTCTCCGGCGGCCACCCCATCCAATTCAAAACATTTGGCAAATCGTCGTTGTTCCGCGCAAACTCTACCTCTACAACAACATCTTCAAGCGTAGTTTTGTTGGTGTCCTCGTCTGTCTTGGTCTCAACCCAAACTTTTTGCGTCACATTGTAAAACGAACCAATCCTGTCAGAATTCTCCAGGTCTTTCGGATTCGTCTCGGTCGGATACGGGTCGCCTAAATTCGATTTGAGTTGCTCCTCCGTCATGATTGCATAATGCCGCGCATTCGCTCGCGCTTCATTGCACAAATTCAAATATTGCAAGAACATTGTCCCGCCGTATATCAAGCCAAACAAAAACAACGTGAACATCGGCACGATAAACGCAAACTCCACGACTGATTGTCCCCGCTGCTTTTTCATGCGGCACACCTCCTTAAAGAAAAAGCCTCCAAATTACTTCGGAAGCTTTAATGTTTTTCAATTCTGTTCAGTTGTTTGCTGTCGACTTCAAGCCGATAAGGTTACTCCGTTGCAGATGCTTTAGTAGTAGCTGAGTTAACGCCTGATGTCGCTTTGTCAAACGCATTCGAAACCGCATTTCTCAAACCGCCGTTCAACGCAAAAATCGCAATCGCCGCGACGAACGCAATAATCAGCGCGTACTCGACCATGCCTTGACCTTTTTCCGTTGCCTTCATTTTCTTGAGCAACTTTTCAATGTACTGCATCATGGTTATCTCCCCCAAATCAATGGTATTTTTTTCTGGGTAAAACTCTGATGTGCTTATCTTAACCGTGTCAAAGTTCAATGTCAACTATTTTTTGTATTACAAAGTAGCCCAACACTTCAAGAACGCACGCAACCATCATCGCAATGCGCCCGGTTTCCTCCTCGAACAGCATCATGAATTGATCGTAATTGAAAACGTAGCAGAAACCCGCCACGACAAACGGCAATATCAGCAACACCCACGCCGAAAATCGCCCCTGCGCCGTCAACGCGTGTATCTCCCGCTTCATGCGAATTCGCTCGTTTATCGTGTCGCTTATCGTGTCAAGTATTTGCGCCAAATTCCCGCCGACTTCCCGCTGTATCAATACCGCCGTCACGACAAGTTCAAAGTCCGAACTCTTGACGCGGTGATTCATTTGGTCAAGCGCAGTTTCCAAGTTCACGCCCATTGCAACATCTGCCGTCACTCGCGCAAATTCCGTGCTCATCGGCGGCTCCATTTCCTGCGCCACTACGTCCATTGCTTGCTGAAAACTGTAGCCCGCCCGCAACGCATTCGCCACCGTCGTTAAACAGTCGCCGAGTTGCTCAGTAAATGCTTGCTTGCGTTTGTCAATTTTCACCTTCACCCACATCCACGCAAACAACGGCAACCCGAACAATGTCAAAAGCAACAAGTTTATGTTCAGCGAAACCATATAAATGAAGACCGCGCCGAATATCGTCGTCAACGAAACGATTACGATAAATTCGCCGCCCATTAACGGTATGCCCGCTTGCTTTAATTTGAATTCCAACTGCTTAACCAAATTCAACGCCGCCAACGGTGTCGACGCGCGCTTTATATATTGGTAGCCGCTCTGAAGTAAGTCGCTTTTTTTCGCACGTCTGTCCGAATCTTTGTCATAGTGCCGCCGCAGTCGGTGAAATATGTCGAGACTCTGCCGCCGCCTGAAATACGTAAAAATCAGTATCACGAAAAAAAACGTCAGCACAGCCATAAGTGCCGACATAATAATAAACAACGCGCTCACTTCCCTCCCGCAATAATGTGGTCGGCCATCTTGCCTATCGCCCGCATCAATAACGTGCCCTTAGGTAAGCCGTGCGACAATCGCCCGCTGTTCGCTATAGAAATCATTTTGTATTCGTTCGGTATCATGTCATCAACGGGATAGCCAAGCTCCCGCTCTATCTTGTGCCGCTCTTCTTCGGTGAAAGGATTGACACGAGTGAAGACCGTTCGTATCTCGCGTTCCGGTGTCGCCTGAGACGCAAACATTTCCATCACTTTTTTGACGTGACGTACCTCAAAACCCGTGTTTATCATCGTCGTCACGTATACCAAATTCGACAGACGACATACGTTTATCGCCAAAGGATTGAAGCCCGCAGGCAGGTCAACAAGCACGTACCGAAATAAATTTTCCGTCATGCGCACAACGTCCACCAAACTCGCGGGCGTCACTAACTCCGCATATTCCGGCTTGTCGGGACTGCTCAACAATGAAACTTTTGAAGTGATAGGGTAAAAATACGGCTCGAATGTTATCGGCGTCAAAAGTTTTATGTCTTGCGCCGCGTCGATTATCGACCGCTTTGGAGCCGCGTCAAAAAATATCGGCAAGTCGCCAAATTGTAAATCCGCATCAACCAACGCAACTTTTTCGCCCGTCTTGTCTGCTATCATCAACGCCAATATCGCCGCCAATGTCGTCCGACCCGCTCGGCCTTTCGCACTGAAAAACGATACGATTCGCCCCGCTTTATGCGCGCCACGTGCTTTGAAAAGTTGCAACGATTTCAAAATGTCCTCGGCAGTGAACGGTTTCAGTATGCATCCCATCGCCCCGCCGCGCAAACTCCGATACGCCCGGTTCGCGTCCCATACCGTCATCATGCCCAAAATATACGCGCCCGGAAAAATGTCGGCGAAAGCAGGCAACATCTCAAGTTCTTCGTCGTCTTCAACGTCCATTAAAAATAAATTCGGCTGAAACATGTTCGCTTGCCCGATTGCCGAATGCGCGCTCGTGTATGTCGCCGCTACAGAAAAATCGGGCGAACGCTTCAACGGCGTCAAAAGTTCGTTCATTACCTCACGATTCGATTCGATTAATATAACTTGATACGCCACACGCTCATCTCCTCCCGATTATCAGTTCCCAAACAAATTGCCCGTCCAACGCCGCAACCGATCAAAAAATCCGTCGTTCGTTTCTGTCTTAATCTGCGAAATGTTTTTGTTCGTGTACTTCGCAACAAGCTCTTCAAAACTCCGCGTCAACTTCGAGTCCGGCGCGGCAAACATCAACGGTTGCCCCATGTTTATGGATTTGCGAACAGATTGAAAGTCGTTGGGCAATCTGTGATAAAATTTTTCGCCCAACAATCGCTCAACGTCGCGACCGTCGATTAATTTTTGCGAGTCGGCACGATTCTCCACAATGCGGATTTTGCTTTCCTCGTATTCAAAACGCAACAAGGTATCATAGCCGATTTTGAAATTCTTCAAGGCAGGCAAAAAGTCAATGACGCCCAAATAGTTGACGACCGTGCTCATATCCATCATCGCCAAATTCAACGCGCTGAACATCGAGTTCAAGTCAAGGATAACAAATTCAAAATAGTTCAGCTGACTTATCATTTTTTCAATGACTTGCACGTCCATTTGATAAGCGTCGAAGACATAAACAGGCGCGGGCATTATCGAAAACTTAACGCCCCCATGCCCGTAGTCAATCAAAAAGTTCCGCACGTGAAAATTTTCAGGGGCATCCAACATGGCGCGCTGGGCTCCCGCTATCGTCTGCGGCGACACCAACTGCAGGTAATTCAACACGTCCCCAAATTGTAAATCCAAATCAACAAGGCAAACGCTGTAGCCTTCGCGAGCAAATCCCGCCGCCAAATTTATCGCAACAACCGTTTTGCCAATCCCCGGCGTCGTGCTGAAAACGCTGATTATTACGCTGCTCCTCGCGCCAATATCAATCATAAATTTTCACCTCACTTGTCCGAAAAAGGTTTGTCGATTCCCGCCGGCGGCTCCTCAGCTTTCGGGCTGTTGAAATTCACACGCTCCAGTGCCTCGCGATATTTTTGGTCAAGCCCGTACCATTCGCGCATCGTCGGCGACCAATATGTTTCGCCCGCTTCTTCGGCTCCGATTATCCGCGGCGTCACCAAAATTATCAGTTCGCGTTTGTCGCGGCTCTTTGAAGTGTGCTTGAAAAATTCGCCGAGTATCGGGATGTCGCCCAGCAATGGAATTTTCGTCACGTTTTTTGTCTCCGAAGAATCCATCAAACCGCCAATCACGATTGCACCGCCCGAATTGACGTTTATCACAGAGTCCGCGCTCCGCGTCGTAATTATCGGTTGGCCGTTCACCGCTTGACTGCCAATGTTGCTAACTTCAGCGTGAATTATCGAATTGATTTTGTTATTCTCGTCAACAACAGGTTTGAATTGCAAAATGATGCCGTAATTCTCAAAGATGACATTGCTCGACCCGTTCGCGTTCGTCGCAGTATACGGTATCCGCCCGCCAATTTGTATCGTCGCTTGCTCACCGCTCAATGTCATCACGCTCGGCCGCGACAAAATTTTCGCCTTGCCTTTACTTGTCAAAGCCGTCAACGTCATGTTCACGGGAGCAAAATGTTGACCAATCCATTTCAGCGGATTGTTCGCGAAACTAACCAAGTCACCGTAAGAAACGCTGACCGTGCGGTTGAAACTCCTGCCGCCACTCCAATCGTTGCCGCCGTTCCGCCCGTTCGTGTAGTCGTTCGACCAGCCGTTATTATTTGAGTTTGTGTAATTATTATTCGTGTCGCCGTTGTAGCTGTATCGCGTGCCGCTGTATCCGTCCGAAGAATTGCCGCTGTATGAATCAGTCCAATCGCCCGAATAATTCCGCGACCAATCGTCCGAAGTCGTTTCGGAAATAGTCGTGTGTGAAGGCCGCGTGTAGTCTTCGCCGAAACTGAAAATGCCGCCACTGCCCGACGTGCCGTATTGCAAGCCAAGTGCCTTCGCGTCTTCGGAATTTATTTCAATGATTTGAGCTTCAAGCCGAATCTGCGTCGGATTGCGGATTTGTAAAAGGTCAATTATCTCGCCTTTGCTCTCCGACTTGCTCACTTCCAAATCGTCACTGCGCCCGACATCATTCGCCGCCGAAGTTTCAAGTTTCATGTCAAAACCGCTACCGACAAGTAAACTGCTGTCACTGGCTTTGCCGACGAAAAGTCGAACTGTTTGCAACGCATAATTTTTTTCGTATTGGTTCTCAACCGTCCCCGTCAACAAAATCCGATTGTCGACCATGCGAACATGAACGTCAGGCAATCCTATCGCTTGCTCTATCGTCAACGCTTGCCCCGGGTCTTCCGCCGATACGGTTACAACGTATTCATGCCGCTCGCCGTCCACTGTCCATACGAAAAGTGATGTCGTGCCCGAATTGGCTTTCGTCACAATTAAAAATTCGTTCGCTGAACCAGGCAACTGTACCGCCGTCGCAACTTCAGCACTGCCGACCGCTATCCGCGTTATCCGTTGCCCCAAGTTCATGTAGTGCGACGTGTTTTTGTTCAATGATAACATTTTGGGCTGCGCGTGCACGGTTGAAGTCATAACCGCCATCACCGCGCCCGTCAATAAAAGTTCTCTAAAAAATCCGTGTGTCATGGCTCATACCTGTCAATTTTCACCGCTCGGTTTCGGCGGCAAATTTACTATCGGCATTGATGGAATCATCGGTAATTCCGTCACAGATCCTCCGCGCCCGCCCTCTACGGGCGGGCGCGGCGTTGAAGGTTGAGGAGTGACGACTTGTACGCCGTTCGCCGGCTGCTCAACTTTGTCGCCAACGATTATTTCAATTTTCGGCTCCTGCGGCGGCAACGGCACATTCGGCGCAACTTGTGAAGGTATCTGCGGTACCGGCTGTTGCACCGGCTCCGGCTTCGGCGCGGGCTTGCTTATCGATTCGATTGTATATTCCATTTCGCCGACATACATGTTTTGCGGTTTAAAAGGACGCAACATTAAATATATCTCGCCCAACTTCGCCGCAGAAATTAATTTCAACGCGTCGGCAGGCCGCAACGCCAATGTCGCTATCGTCGGATTGTTTATCGCCTCCGTGCCGTCAACTGTCGATGCGCTCATGCTTTGGTTGATACTCAGCAACTGAACGTTTTGTAAAAGTATGTTCGTCGTCGCCGAATAATTGTCTTTTTCAACAAGCAACAAGTCAACGAAGTCGCCCGGTTTTGCAAAGCCCGCTACGCCCGTGACATTGTTCACGCTTATCGACACGGCTCGACAATCCTGCGGTATCGTTCCCAAAAATCCGTCGTCGCTCCGTTCGCCAAATAATTTCTGTTGAGTCAACACGTCGCCCGCAAATA
>CAMUZL010000002.1 GCA_947165185.1 uncultured Selenomonadales bacterium | reverse complement strand
CGTGCCACGTTGACGGAAACATTTTCGCGGTCGTGCCGAACTTGAAGACTTACACCGAAAATCATCACGCTGAACGGGCTTTCGGTTTGGTTTTCGAGTCGAATTTTGACGGCGAAAATTATTTGCGTGTCCGCGCAGACTCGGCGGCTGTCTTCGAGCTTGTCGGCGACGATTGGCAACTTAAACGTCAAGGAAAAATTTTCTTGAGCAAATAAAAAAGCCTTCGCGGTCAACTGACTGCGGAGGTTTTTAATTGCAGAATTTTTTAAGCGATAAGTGAATACGCTACGATAATCACGCACACGATTACGCCCAAACATCCGGAGCCTCGCGACGAGTTAAACGAATTCTGCGACACGAGCGATTTGTGGCTGTCAAGTTCTGCGGCAAGACCGGCGTCAAGCTCAATGAGTGTGCTATTTTTTATTCTGACGAGAATGCTGTTGTAATTCGGGTTAAAGCTCTTCAGAATTGTTTCGGCGCGGTTAAGAGTATGGAGCCAAACTCGGACTTCGGGCAAATATTTCTGAATCAAATCGCAGGCATCATACGACTCAAAAAATGTGCTGAATTTGTTTCTAAAACGTTGCGCGCTGTCCCGAAGTTGTTCCTTTTCAATGTCATCTGCGGTATCGGGGTCTACTGAAAGCAGAAGAACATACAACGGAATAAGCTCTGTCCACGACAAAAATTTTTTTTGCGTTGAATCTGTGCTCGGTATCTTGCCTTCAAAATTGTCAACTACCATAAACACTGAGGCCTGATAGACAGCTTGGCTCCATGTTATAAAATCGGGGTCGAACTCTTTACCCGACGAGTTTATTTCCTCGAAGTTTTCAACGTAGGTAATTTGCGCCTTTTGAAACCACGTGAACGATTTGAACAGAACTGAATTTGTATTGGTGCCATTCAAGGTGCCCCGTGAATTTTCCGGTGTTGCCAAAAATCCGATAGCCTGCGCCTTAGTCAACATCGCAATCCAATTATGCTGCTCCTGCTCCAAAGCTTTGTCGCAATAGACTATGGCTTCTTCGTAATTATCGGACGCAAATGCTTGGTCTGCCAATTTTTGGTATTCATTCACGTTTGCAACCGACGGAAATTTTTTCGCAGGCGTCGTAACAGAATCAGTCAAAATGCTATCGTCGTCCTGTTTATTCGGCGTGTTCAGTACGGGAAGGTTGACTCCCAACTTTCGGCACATTGCCCAATCGGCGTCGCTTTTCGCTTTTTCGCCAATGTCAAAATACAGCTTGTACCGCGTAGCATAAGCCAATTTCAGATGAGCCATGTACGGTTCTTTGTACACTTCGGCGAGTTTGACATCCAAGCTTTCGCCTTTGGCAGAAAACATCGGACTCAATTTCGTGACGAGTTCAATTATCCGCGTTAAATCTTGAATTGCCAAATTGTGTTCTTTTCGTTCTGTATGAAGACCGGCGGATTTCGCAAGTTGCTCACATTCCAAAATGCCCGCGTTTAACTCGTTCAAGTCAATATAAAAAGCCATTGGTAAACTCCCTTGACATCAATCAGGTAAAAAATTTCCATGCCAAAAATCCGACGATACCGATAATCCAATAACCCCAGGAGTCGTCGTCGTCGCTCACGCTTTGTCTCAAGGAAGATTTGTCGCTCAACAATTTTTGGCTCATTTTAAAATCGGCTTCGTATTTCGTTTTTTCGCCGATGGAAAGATACGAGGCGGCGCGTCCGGCATAAGCCGACTGTATGGCATCTATGTAGATTCCGCGAATTTCGGCGGGAACTCCGCTTTTGTCGGCTTCCTCTTCAAAATTCGGGGCAAACATGATGACTTTCGTAAAATCTTTGATGGCTTGGTCGAACTGCTTTTGATTAAAATGTTCGTTCGCCGACGTCAAAAGTTGGTTGCATTGAGCCAATCTCGAATTAAAATTTTTTTCAGCTTCCGAATTCATTGGCAAACCTCCTTAACGAAAAGCAACGCGACCTTGATAGACCGCGCCGCCAAAAATTTTGTTTACGCCGACGAATCAGCCCCAGCGTCTGTTAATCGGATCCCACGCGACGGGAACCACGCCGCTGTTGCCGCAACGGGGGCATTGACCCTGACCGCTGCAACGATAATCGCCGCAATAAATTTGTCCGCAGTTCGTGCACTTGTTGAGCATTTCGCGTTCCTCGTGTTCTTTGCCGCAACTCGGGCACGGGTGTTTGGCGTCCCAATCCATAACCCAATCCATAACAATCGCTCCTTTCAAAACTGTAATTTCCCACTTATTTTACCCCCCCCCTAAACCGTGTTGTCAAGACTTTTTGAAAATTTTTTGCACAAAAAAACTTCCGCGATGTTTGTCAACGGAAGTTTTCATTATGAAATTTTACAGTGAAAGATTTTTCAGTCGGGCGAAACGCAATTCGTGTAAGGCAATGGGCGTCGAAACAAAATCGTTCGTGCCGTAAAGTTTGGCGTATTTTTCGCGGCAGTGAAGTACGCGCTTGACGTAATCGCGGGTTTCGGCGTAAGGAATTTTGTCGATGTCGGAAAAATTTTCGTCCCAATTATTTTTCGCCATCCATTCGCGAACGTTGCCGCGCCCGGCGTTGTAGGCCGCCAAAGCCAAAACGTCGTTGCCGTTGAATTCGTCTTCAAGCTCGGCGAGATACCACGTGCCGTAGCGGATATTCGTTTCGGGTTCGCGCAGATTTTTTATGTCGCAGTCAAATTCTTCGGGCGTCTCGTTCAGCTGATAGGCAATCCACGCGGCAGTTTCGGGCATGATTTGCATCAAGCCGACAGCCCCGCTTTGGGAGCGTGCCGCCTCGGAAAAATTACTTTCGACTTTCATCACGGCGATTGTCAAAAATTTGTCGACTTGCCAGCGAGCCGAATAATCTTCGACGGTCGTGCGGTACGGGAACGGGTACAAAAATTTTTTCTGAACGACGGGCAGGCTTATCAAAAAATATATCGCGACAAGTGCCGCGCAGATTTTCAAAAATTTTTTTTGCAAGCAATTCACCTCCGCGCCGATTAATTAACTGAATTTTAAATGATTGATTCGTTGCTGTCAACGCCGCGAACAAAAGAGGCCGTCACGGATGACGGGCAACATGACGTGGCATCCAATTTGTAAAATGTGTTCGCTCAATCAAAATGTCTCGCCAAAATCGAATTCAACGCCCGCGCAACCAAAAACCGACAAAATCACCTCGAAAACTGCGGAAAAAATTTTTCAGCTTCAATCCATAACGAAATAAATTTTGTGATATAATACCTGCCCGAAAGGAGGCGGCACATTGCTGACAAGATTTTTCGAGGCAATCGGCGGCTTCGTGATTCGCCGTTTCGAGGAATTCGGCACGATAATTCTGCTCTACGTCGAAACAATGAAACAGCTGACTCATAAGCCGCGAATCAAACACATAATCGCGCAGATGTCGCATTTGGGCGTTGATTCATTAATGATTGTATCGCTGACACTTTTATTCACGGGCGTGGTTTTCACGTTGCAGACGGCGCACGAATTTATTCGCTTCGGGGCACAATCGACGGTCGGCGGAATTATCGCAATCGCAATCGGTCGCGAACTCGGTCCGGTACTCGTCGGCGTTGTTTGTGCGGGACGCGTCGGGGCGGCAATCACGGCGGAAATCAGTACAATGAAAGTCACCGAACAAATTGACGCGCTCAAAGTTATGGCAGTCAGCCCCGTCAATTATTTAATCGTTCCGCGAATGATAGCCTGCATGATTGTCGTGCCGCTCCTTACGGTTTTCGGCGACATAATCGGCGTGGCGGGCGGCTGGGTCGTCGCGACGCAATATTCGGGAATCAGTTCGTATCTGTTCATCAACTCGATAAAAATGTTCGCGGTCATTTCGGATTTGACGGGCGGCATGATTAAGGCAATTTTTTTCGGCAACGTTATCGCGGTACTCGGCTGCTATTACGGGCTGAATTGTCCCAACGGCGCGGAAGGTGTCGGCATTGCCACGACAAAAACCGTCGTCACATCAATCATCGTAATTTTTATTTTGAACGCGCTTTTGACGTTCGTTATTTACAGGTGACGGCATGATTAAACTTATCAACGTGACAAAAATTTTCGGGCTGAAAGTCGCGCTCCGAAGTATCAATCTGGAAATTGCGGACGGCGAAACTTTGGCGATAATCGGCGGCTCCGGCTCCGGCAAGTCAACTTTGCTCCGCTTGATGATTGGTTTGATTCAGCCGACAAGCGGGCAAATTTGGATTGGCAACGACGAAATTTCACACATGACCGAAAAAGAACTTATGCGCGTGCGCTTGCGCATGGGCATGGTTTTTCAATACAGCGCGCTGTTCGATTCAATGACCGTCGGCGAAAATGTCGCGTTCGGTCTCGTCGAACACACAAATTACAGCCGCGAACGAATCAACGAAATTGTCCGCGAAAAACTCAAGCAAGTCGGGCTTGACGGCGTCGAAAATCGTATGCCCAACGAACTTTCGGGCGGCATGAAAAAACGCGTGTCACTTGCGCGGGCCATCGCTTTTGAGCCGGAAATTATTTTCTACGACGAACCCTCAAGCGGTCTCGATCCGATTACGACAAACAAAATCGACGAACTGATTATCAACACGCAACGGACGTTGAACGTCACGAGCATTGTCGTCACGCACGACATGGTTAGCGCGTGCCGAATCGCCGACAGAATCGCAATGGTTTTCGGCGGCGAACTGCTTGCCGTCGACACGCCCGACAATTTCAAGAAAATCGACGACCCGCGAATCAAAGATTTTTTCCGTATAATCGATTGAGGTGACAACGATGAGCACACGAGCCGACATAATAGATTTGCTGGACAACGCGACAGAACAATCGCTTGAAAAAATTTTGCGGGCGACAAAAGAAATTCTGCGCGGCGACAAAGGCGACAAGATTTACACAATCGACGAGATTCGCGATAAAGTCATTCCGCTGGCGAAAAAGTACGGCGTGCGGCGCATGTGGCTTTTCGGCTCCTACGCACGCGGCGAAGCGGACGCTCAAAGCGACGTTGACTTTTTGGTTGACGGTGCAAAAAATCTGCGCGGCATGTTTGCATATGCCGGATTGATTCAAGATTTGGAAAGCGAATTCGGTTGTCACGTCGATTTAATCAGCAAAGGCATTTCCGATAAAAATTTTTTGGCGGAGATTCGGAAAGACGAGGTATTACTTTATGAACGTGAATTCGATTGATTTTATACCATTACGATTTAAAGCGGGGCGGTGATTTCATGATTATGGTTCCGGCAGTTTTGGTCGTTGCGGGTTTCGTAATTTTGGCAATATCATTTTTCGCGGCAAAAGAGGCAAACAAGCGCGACAACGGCAATGCGAAATTTTTCATCAAGGCGGGTATCGGCAGTGCGGTTTTCGCGTTCGTGACGGCGGGAATAATTTTGTTCGCAATGCCGCAATATTACGTTTGGCAACAGAATAAAGCAGGCGAGGCTGAACTTGCGCGGGCTGAACAAAATCGTCAAATTGCAATTCAAGAAGCGCGTGCCAAAGAAGAATCCGCCAAATCTCTTGCAAACGCCGAAGTCATTCGCGCCGAAGGTGTCGCCAAAGCCAACAAGATTATCGGCGACAGTTTGCAAAACAACGAGGCGTATATTCACTATCTTTGGGTCGAAGCTCTCAAAGAAAGTCAAAACGAAGTTATTTACATTCCAACCGAAGCGGGCATTCCGATAACCGAATCGGCACGGATAAAAAAACCGTAAGGAGGCGACATGATGTCAGTTGAAGCAAAAGTCGGAGCGTTCACCGTCGGCGGATTAATGTTACTGGGCGGCGCGACGGCGGGTCTCGGCAATTTCCATTTCGGTTCAAACGACGACATGATTTTATACGCGGGCTTTAAACAGGTCGTGGGACTTCAGCCGCAATCGGACGTTCGCTTGAGCGGCGTGCTGGTCGGCAAAGTTATCAAAATCGCAAACGAAGGCACGGGCGTCACCGTCACGATGACGATTAATCCCGACGTGCAAATTCCGAAAGAGAGCAAAGTTTCCATCGCGTCAAGCGGCGTCATGGGCGAAAAATTCGTCAACTTTCAACCCAAAGTCGACAACGGGCAATATCTGAAGAACGGCGAATATCTTTACGGCACGGACGAAGCCGGCATGGATGCAATGTTTGACGGCTTGAGCAAAGTTATGACGCAGGTCGAAACTCTTTTGCAGGATGTGCACGCAATTATCGGCGATGACGTTTTTAAATCTTCCGTCGTCGAAATGAGCGAAAACATGAAAGGCGCGTCGGTTCACGTCAACGAATTGATGGGCACACTCGACGCCACGGTTGCCAAAAATGCGGGCGTGTTTGACGACACCGTTGCCCAACTCAACGAGGCAATGGCGGGCATGAATCGCACAATGGCAAGCGTCGAAAGTATGGCGAAAAATATTGAATCGTTCGCGGGCGACCCACAGACCGCCGAAACTTTAAGGACAACGCTAAACAACATTGCCGCCACGTCGAAAAACATTGAGCACATGACATCGAATATCGACAAATTTGCGGGCGACCCGAAAGTTGCCGAAGATTTGAAACAGACCGTCAGCAACGCCCGAAGCATCAGCGAACGCGCCGATAAACTTTTGGGCAAAGTGCAGGGCGCTGCGGATAAAGTTTCCGCGATTGACGTTACCCCTTCCGTTGATATACTATACAGCGGCAAGGCGCACGACTGGAACACGAATTTTAATTTGGACGTGTCGAGCGGAAACAAAAATTTGCTAATCGGCGCGGAAGACATCGGCGACCATACGAAATGGAATTTGCAGGCAGGTCAAAAGTTCAATAAAAATTTCGGTGCGCGTGCGGGAATTATCGCGGGCAAGCCCGGTATCGGTCTCGACGCCTACGCCGGCAGCAAGTGGAAATTTTCCGCTGAAGCTTACGACCCCAATGACGGCAAAGTTCGCTTGAAATCGCAATTCAAAGTTGCAGATTCAACTTACGTTCTCGGCGAGTGGCACAACGTCAACAAGCACGATGACCGCGCTTTTTATTTCGGTCTCAAGCAAGAATTTTAGTACCCCCAAAAATATTTACGGAAGTAGGTTGATTGTATGATGTCTCCACTGAAAAATTTTTTCGGCGTCCTAGGTTTTGTTTGCGCCACGGGAATTCTTTTTACGGGCTGCGGCGACGAAGAAGCTCAATCCGAACAGCCGCAACAGGAAATGGCTACACGCGTCAAGGCGATTAAAGTTTTGTCGACGGACGCACCGTTGACTATGTCTTACAGCGGACAAGTCGTCGACCGTGACGAAGTCAAAGTACAATCGAAAGTTTCCGGCAACGTCACCGAAAAATACGTCAAAGGCGGGCAAAACGTCACAGAAGGTCAGCCGTTATTCAAAATCGATTCGCGACAATACGAATCGGCAGTTTTGCAGGCGCAGGCAAATCTTGCGAAATCAATGACGACTTTGGCGAAAGAAAAAGTTGACTTGCAACGTGACGAGGAACTTTGGGCATCACAAGCAATTTCCGAACAGTCGCTTGACAATCAACGTGCGGCGGTCAAAGCGCAGGAGTCGGAAGTCACCGCCAATGAAGCCTTGTTGCAAAAAGCCAAAGATGATTTGGCGGACACAATGGTTTACGCGCCCATGTCGGGACGGCTCGGCATTGACGACGTGCCCGTCGGAACTTATTCCACGGCGGGAAATACCGCGCTCGCGACAATCGGTATCGTCGACCCCGTTTATGTGCAGTTCGCCGTTTCCGAACAGGAATATTTACGCTTGTCGCACGGTGCGCAAGAAGCTCAGGCAAGAGGACAATCGGAACCCGATTGGAAAATTACTTTGACGCTCGCTGACGGCTCGTCATATCCGTATCAAGGACGTTTCGCGGAATTCGACCGCACGCTCGGAAATGAAACGGGAACTTTAACCGTGCGCACGATTTTCCAAAACCCGCAAGGATTGCTCGTGCCCGGAATGTACACCCGCGTGGAAATTGACGGCTTGAAAATCAGAAATTCTTTGCTCGTGCCCGAACGCGCCTTGCAACAACTTTTGGGCGAGACAATGGTTATCGTCGCTCAATCCGACAATAAATCCGCCGTGCGCAAAATTTCTCTCGGCGACAAAATCGGCTCGTATTACGTCGTTAAAGAAGGTCTCAAGGCGGACGATTGGGTTGTCGTTGAAGGCTTGACGAATTTGCGCGACGGTATGCCGCTTGAAGTGACGCAGGTTACCGCCAAAGACATGGGCTTTTCGTTCAATCCCAGCGATAAAGTTTTTGACGTTGAAAAAAACGCGGCGAATTGAGCTTTTAGCTTTTAGCCGTCAGTCAAAATTTTTCGCTGAAATGAGGTGCTTTATCTGTGGCAAAGTTTTTCATTCACAGACCCGTTTTCGCCATAGTCATTTCAATTATGATTGTCATCATCGGGACGATTGCGGGGCTTAACACGCCGATTGCTCAATACCCGAACATTTCGCCGCCCACAATCAACGTCAGCGCATATTACACGGGCGCGAATGCCAGCGTCGTCAATCAATCTGTCGCGCAGGTTATCGAAAAGCAAGTCAACGGCACGCAGGGCATGGACTATATGACTTCAAATTCAAACGACGACGGAAGTTATTCGCTCAATGTTTATTTCGAGGTCGGCTCTGATGGCGACATGGACAGCGTCAAAGTTCAAAATAACGTCTCCGCCGCCAACGCCAACTTGCCCGAAACCGTGGTATCGTCGGGCGTCACGACAACAAAATCGTCGCAAGATATGGCGATGGTTTTTGCTTTTTACTGCGACAACGGGCTTTATGACACTGCATTTATAAAAAATTACGCGGACATTTACGTCGCGGACGATTTGAAACGCGTCAAGGGCGTCGGTCAAGTTCAAGTCATGAGTGCCGATTATGCCCTGCGCGTGTGGATTAATCCCGAAAAATTGGCGAACTTCGGCTTGACGGTTGCTGACGTGCAGGCCGCCATACGAACTCAAAACGCTCAAGCGGCGGCAGGCTCAATCGGTAAACTTCCCGTCGCTCAAGGGCAAGAAAAAGAGTACATGGGACAAATTCAGGGACGCCTTGAAACGCCCGAACAATTCGAGAATATCATTTTGAAGACCGGCAGCGCGGGCGCGTTCGTGCGCTTGAAAGATGTTGCCCGCGTCGAAATCGGTCAGAAATCAAACACTTACGTCGGCAAATTCAACGGCTATGCCTCCGTGCCGTTCATAATCAATCTGACTTCGGACGCCAACGCCCTTGAATCCGTCGGCGAAGTCAAAAGAATTCTTGCGGCGGCGGAAAAAAATCTGCCCGAAGGTATGCATTACGGTCAAATTTTGGACAACACGCGCTTTATCACCGCCTCAATGGAAGAGGTCGCGCACACATTTTTTGAAGCACTCGTACTTGTCGTGCTGGTTATTTTTATCTTCCTGCAAAGTTGGCGCGCTACGGTTATCCCGCTGCTTGCCGTGCCCGTGTCGCTTTTGGGAACGTTCGCGGCGTTCACCGTCTTGGGATTCACGATTAACACGCTGACACTGTTCGCGATGGTTTTGGCTATCGGGCTTGTCGTCGACGACGCCATTGTCGTTATTGAAAACGTCGAACAGCACATGGAGCGCGGACTTAATCCCGTCGAGGCAACCGAAGTCGCTATGGCTGAAGTTCAAGGCCCCGTTGTCGCCATTGCGTTCGTCTTGTCGGCTGTCTTTATCCCGATTGCATTTCTCGGCGGTATGACGGGCATTTTATATCGGCAATTCGCGCTGACTATCGCCGTGTCAATGGCTCTGTCGGCGTTCGTCGCGTTGACTTTGACGCCGGCATTGTGCGCTATGATTTTGAAACCGCATGATCCGAATCACAAGAAAAATATCTTCGACAAATTCTTTGACGCGTTTAACAACTGGTTCGAGCGCACGAAAAATTCTTATGTCGGCATTGTCGCCAAAGCTGTTTCCGCCTCAAAACTCGCGATTATTTTCTTGCTCATCGTCTGCGGCTTGACGGGGTGGCTCTTTAAAGTTTTGCCTTCGACGTTCGTGCCCGACGAAGACCAAGGCTATTTTATGGCGGCGGTTATGTTGCCCGAAGGCACGTCACTTAACCGCACGTCCGTTACTACCGATAAAGTTGCGGCGGCGATTCGCGATAAAGTTCCGGGTATCAAAGACGTTATTTCTATCGCAGGTTACAACGTCGTTTCCGGCGGCACGAAATCTTCGGCGGCTACTTTGTTTTTCAGTATGTACCCGTGGGCTGAGCGCACTGACCCCGCGCTGTCGGCTAATTCCGCTATCCAAAATGTTTTCATGGTCGGTAACGGCGTCGCTCCTGAGGCGTTCGTTATGGGCTTCAATCCTCCCGCTCTGCCCGGGCTTGGCGCGGTCGGCGGCTTGACTATGCAACTGATTGACCAGGAAAGTCATTCCGACGAAGACCTTTCCGACATCACAGATAAAATCGTCAACGCGGCTAATGCTCGTCCCGAATTGCAGGGCGTCTCCACTACTTTCAGCGTCACTTCGCCCAGTTACAAATATGAAATTGACCAGCAAAAAATTGAGATGCTCGGCGTGCAACTTTCGGACGTGTACTCCGCCTTGCAGGTTAATTTCGGCGGTATGCAGGTTGATGACTATGACAGATTCGGGCGCACTTACAAAGTCGTCATGCAATCCGACGTTTACTTTCGCAGTGAAATCGACATGCTGAAATTTATGTTCGTCAAAGGCTCCAACGGGCAAGCCGTTCCGCTTGACACGCTTATCAGTCACAAGCTCAACACGGGCACGCTTCAAGTCACGCGCTTTAACGGCAAACGCTCCGTTTTGATTCAGGGGCAACCCGCCGACGGTTATTCTTCGGGGCAAGCAATGCAAGCTTTGACTGAAGTCGTTTACCAAGTTGCGCCGACGGGCTTCGGCGTCGAGTGGTCGGGACAATCCCGCGAAGAGGCAAAAGCTTCCGGCTCCACGGGACAAGTTATGGCGTTGGCTTTGATTTTCGTGTTCCTGTGTCTCGCCGCGCTGTACGAAAGTTGGTCGGTGCCGTTCTCCGTTTTGATGACTGTCCCGACAGGAATTTTCGGCGCGCTCGCTTCCGAATTCATCTTGAATTATTACACGAACACTTTCGGCGTCGGCAACCCCGGTTTTCAAAACAGCATTTACATGCAAGTCGGCGTTATCATGATTATGGGGCTTGCCGCGAAGAATGCGATTTTGATTGTCGAATTCGCCAAAGTTCGCACCGATAAAGGCATGGACGCTATCAAAGCCGCGCTTGAATCGGCGGGCTTGCGACTTCGCCCGATTTTGATGACTTCGTTCGCGTTCATCATCGGTTGCGTTCCCTTGGCGACGGCTTCGGGCGCAGGCTCGGCGGCTCGTAACTCAATGGGCGTCGCGGTCGTCGGCGGAATGACGGTTGCAACCGCGCTGGGAATATTTTTAATCCCCGTGTTCTTCGTCGTTGTGCAGGTAATTGTTGAAAAACTTTTTGGCAAAAAAACTTCGGACGCCAATCAACCGGCGACGGCAAAATAAATTAGGAACTAGTAAATAGGAACTAGTAAATAGTTTACTAATCCCTACTAGTCCCTAGTCCCTACAAAGGAGGAAAACCACAATGAAAATTTCCAAACGTTTGAAAAGAAATTTTCGCAAAAAACTGGCGGCGGCTTTGGCGGCGGGCATAATGACGTTTTCAATCGGATTCGGCTCCGTTGACGCGGCGCAAATTTTGAACGTCACGCTTGACGAAACAATTCAACGCGCCTACGAAAACAACCGCACGATTAAAGAATCCGTTGCAGACCGCGAACGCGCTTATTGGCAGTTGAGCGAGGCACGTCGTCAAGGCAACCCGCAACTCACCTGGGATTTCAGTGCGCAACGTTTCGGCGGTTCTTACTATCAAAATTACGGTTACAATCGTTCGTTCACCAATTCGGGCACAATTTCCATGCCGATTTATCAGGGCGGGCGTCTCAAGGAAGGTCGTCGCTCGGCGCGATTCGCTTTGAGTTCGGCGGATTTGTCGCTTGAAAACACGTTGCAAGATGTTCGCCTGCAGTCGACGATTTATTATTTCAACGTCCTGCAGTATCGAAATTTAATCGGCGTTTACGAAGAGGAAGTTGTTACCCTTCAGGAACATTTGCGCAACGTCAATGCTCAATTCCGCGTCGGTACCGTTGCGAAAGTTGACGTGCTTGAATCACAGGTTGAACTTGCCAACGCTCAACAAAATCTCGTCAACATTCAAAACAATTACGATGTCGCCGTCGCCACGCTGAATAATTTTATCGGCTTGCCGGCAGACACCGTGCTCCGTCCGCAAGATACGCTGGCTTACAAGCAATACAAATTGAATCTCGGCGATTGCACGGCTTACGCTTTGGAAAACCGCGCAGATGCCGCAATGGCCGATTACGCCGTCAAGCAGGCCGAATCCGCTCGCAAGTCCGCAAAAGCCGGTTACCGCCCGCAAGTCAGCGCATCCATTTCAAAAGGTTTGACCAATCAAAATCTCGTCTCGAAAAAAATTACCGACCAATGGACGGCGGGAATTTCCGCGTCGTGGAATATTTTTGACGGCGGCATAACCAGCGCGCAAGTTCACGAGGCAGACGCAGCTTTGACACGCGCCAAAGAAGTCGCCGCACAGACCCGCGAACAAATTCAGCTCGAAGTGCAACAATATTTCCTTGAACTTCACGCGGCGGAAAAAAATATCGGCACAACTCAAGCCTCCGTTGCTCTGGCGGAAGAAAACTACAAAATTGCGCAGGTTCGTTACGCGGCGGGCGTCGGCACAAACTTGGACGTTATGGACGCGTCGCGTAAACTCACCGAAGCGCGCTCGAATTATTTCACCGCGCTTTACAACTACAACACGGCAAAAGCGTCGCTCGACAGATACATGGGCGTGCCCGTCGAAATTGACGTTACCCGTTACGTTGAAAGCGAAGAGGAAGGCAAAACCGCCAAAGAATCTCGCGAAGAAGCCGCGTTGACGCCCGACGCCGCCGAAGTTCCCGAAATCGACGAAGTTGCGCCCGTCGTCACGATTGACTTTGAAAACGAATCGCCCCTGCCTTCCGACACCGTTGCGGAAGACTCCAAACGCGAATTCACAACAGATCAAGCTTTTAAATAAGCTGTCCCGAAAAATTAGTGTAAAGGAGTGAACGCCATGAGCAAACTTTTTAAAATCGTCGGCGGTTCGTTAATCGCCGTTGTCGCCTTGCTTATCGGCGTCGCACTTTACGCCAATGCCAATCGACTGGCGATAATCGCACATTTTTTGCCGCAAGCCGAGGAAATCGTTTCGGAAAAATTGGGCGTGCCCGTCAAAATCGGCAGCGTCGATTTGGGCAACCGCGACCTGTTCGACATAGTTTTTAATCTCGACAAGGAAGCCGACTTGATAATTCACAACGCGGCTGTCTTCGACAAAAAATCGCAACTTATTGCCCGCGTCGACGAAGTAAAAATCAACCTCAAGCCGCTCGCTCTGCGCGATGACCCCGTTGCCGCTCTCGACGAAATAAAAATTGACGGCGCACTTGTCAACGTCATTCAGCGCGACGAAAAAACTTGGAACTTCGACGATATAGAAATACCTAAAAGCGAAGGCGAATCCACTTTCGGCGCAAAAATTTTTTTGGAACGCGGCACGGTGAATGCGCACGTTGACGGCAAAGATATTTCAATCGAAGAAATTTCCTGCACGGCGGATTGTGCGGACATGAAAGCCATAGACGCGAAACTTTCAGCGAAAACTTTGGGCGCACAAGTCAAGGCGACAGGCATTGTCGGAGCCGCCAAACAGATTATCAATGCCGAAGTTGACGCCGTAGACGCGGAAAAAATTCTGCCGTATCTGCCCGCCGACAAAATCCCCGACGGCGTTCAAATTCTGCGCGGCTTGGCGCAAAATCTGAAAGTACACGTCCTGCACGACGACAACGACACGTTAAATTATCTGGCAAGCGTCGACGTTAAAAATGCCGCCGTGAAAGTCGAACGCACGGACATCGGGGACATCAACGGCACGGTGACGCTCAACGAACGCGAAATCTTCTTTGACGCCTCCGCCGTGGCAAACGGTCAATACGCGTCGGCAAACGGGAAAATTCGGCTCGACACGGACGAAACATTTTTGGACGTTTACGCCGAAACGCCCAGTTTCACGCCCACGGCAGTAATGAGCGACATCGGCATTGACGGGGCGGCGGCGATTCGGGCGCACCTCGTCGGGACGGTTGACAATCCGCAAATCGACGGCGAAATTTTTTCCGACCGGCTCGGCTACGAAAATTTATCTGCGCAAAATATCTCGACAAAATTCCGTTACGTCGGCGAAATGCTTTACCTCAACGACACGTCGGCAAGCGTTTTCGGCGGGCAAGTTTCGGGCGCGGCTGAAATCAAAACGGCAGACAAAACTTTTTCGGCGCACGTGAAAGCTGACGGGCTGGACGCGGCGACCTTGTGCGAATTTGCCGGCACCGACCAAATTGTTGACGGGCAACTTTCGGCGGACTTGGGGCTTGACGGCAGTAACGCCGACAACATGAAAATTTTCGGCACCGCAAACGCCGTTGCGCTGAATTTTGAAGGGCTGGAAATTACCGAAGCCGCCGCCTCGTTTTTCCTGCGTGACAAAGATTTGACGATTGATTATCTGAGCGCGAACTTGCCGAACAGGGGCACGCTCGGACTTGAAGGCACGATAACGGACTTGAGCAAACTGGACTTGAAGTTTTACGGCGCGCACGTGGACATGAACATTGCCAAAAATTTCAACGACCAACTGAGCATGAGCGGCTTGATGGACTTCAAAGGCACGGTTAAAGGTGAGGCGTCGAATCCCGCCGTTGCGTTGGAACTTTCCGCCGTGGACAATTCCGCCCGCGAAGGAAATCATTACGTCGGGGAATTTTTCAAGCAACCGTTTGACTCGATTCAGCTTGCGGCGTCGGGCAATTTGGACGGCGTGCACATCGACAAATTCAACCTCGAAAAAGGCGGCTCGCTCAAGTGGACAGTTGCGGAAAATTCCACCGTCGGCTTGACGGGCGAAAAAAATCTTAACGTCGAACTGCAAACGAATTTGGCGCGTGCGGAAGATATAGCCGCGCTTGTCGCGCCCGACCAACCGATAACGGGCAACGTCACGAACACCGTCAAAGTCACGGGCACGCTCGACAAACCGCAGGTTGCAGGCATTATCAAATTCAATCGCGGCAGTTATCACGGCGTCTTGTTGAGCGGCATGGAGGGCGAATATTTTCTTGACGGAGAAATTTTGCGGCTCCAAAACTTTGAAATAACTTCGCCGATGGTTGACGCAATTTTTAACGGGACATTTAACACGAAGACGCAACAGATGGATTTCGTCGTGCAGGGCAACGATATAAATCTGCGCCGTTTTCAGGCGAAATTGCCCGACACCTACGTCGCCACCGGTCACGCGAAATTTGAAGGACTAATCAAAGGCACGCCCGCCGTTCCGATCTGTGAAGGCGAATTGAAGTCAGACGAAATTTTTCTTAACGGCGTGTCTCTCACCGACATTTACGGTCATGTTTTGCTTAACGGGAACAATCTTTTTTTGGAGGAATTCCACTTCACCGAAGGCGACGGACAATATAAAGTTCACTGGAATGCGAATCTCGACAGCGAAGCGATGAGCGGCGAAGTTGTCGTAACGAAAGCCGACATCCCGAACTTGTTCAGAATCGCCGACCAGAAAACGGACTTAATCACGGGCAAACTCGACAGCACGATTTTAATCGGCGGCACGTTTCGGAAGCCGTCAGCCTCGTTGATTGGCGAAATTGTCAGCGGTACTTTCGCGGGCTACGAAATCAGCAACATAAATCTTGACGCAAGCCTTGCCAACAACGTCGTCCACGTCAACAAGCTCGAAGGTTATCAGGGCGACAAGGGCAAAATTTCCATGAGCGGCACGGCGGACTTGGGCGGCTCGTTGGACGTGAAATTAATCGCCAAAGATATTGCGCTCGGCATGTTCGCGAAAGCGGCGGGATACAAAAATGACGACGTTTCCGGCACGACGAATATCGTTGCGCAACTTTCGGGCACGGCTGAAGACCCGTTCGGCGAAGTGCTGATAACTTCAAGCGGCTCGATTAAAGGCTCGACGTTTGATTTACTGCACGGGCATTTTCTGCTTAAAGACAGGCGCGTCAACGTTGAGGAATTGCGGATTGAGCGCGAACTCGGCGGCAAAGTTGTTTCCGCGAACGCCGAAGGATTTATCCCGATTAAAGCTTTGACTGCGGACAAAAAAGAAAATCTCCCTGACGATGAACAGTTGGATTTAAAACTGTCGCTTGACGGCGCGGATTTGAGTTTGCTCCCCGTGTTGAGCAATTACGTTGCGTGGGGCGTCGGCAATTTGGAGGGCGCAATTAAAATCACGGGCACGGCGGCGCACCCGCAGGTTGACGGGCAAGTTTCGCTGATTGACGGCTCCGTTAAAGTCAAAGGCATGAAAACTTTGATTGAGCATTTCAACGTTGCGGCTGTCTTCAAAGGCGAACGCTTCGACCTCGAAAAATTTTCGGGCAACATGGGCGGCGGCACATTCACTCTGACGGGCGGTTTCAGCTTCCCCGCGCTTGAGTTCACGAATTACAACTTTGATTTAGTGGCGAAAGATTTGGACATTGACAGCAGTTTTTACGGCGGCAAGTTCAACGCGAATTTTAATTTCAGCGAGGGCGAAATTTTCCATTGGCGACTGCCGAAAATCACGGGACAAGTTGATTTGGAAAGATGTCGCGTAGGCATTCCGACAATCCCCGACGACGATTCGCCGATGCCGAATATCATTTTGGACGTGACGTTGAATCTCGGCGAAAAAGCGCATTTCTACAGCTCGCGGCTCTTCGATATGTATCTTGTCGGCTCGGCGCGTTTCGAGGGGACGACGTTGCACCCGAAAACTTCAGGCTCAATCAGCGTCAAGCGCGGCGGCACCTTGACTTATTTAGAATCAGTGTTTAATATTCGTGAAGGCGAAGCGCATTTCAATCAGGTCGGAACTTTCATGCCGTCCCTGCACTTCTACGCGGACACGAAAATTGGCACGACGAAAGTTTTCCTGTCTATCGACGGCGCGCCCGGCAACATGAAATTTAAGCTTACATCCAGCCCCGAAATGAACGAAACGGAAATTTTGAGACTGCTCACCCTGCGCGAAGCTTATCGCGACGGCGGCGGCGGCTTGACTGCGGCGGACGCGTTGGCAATCGGCTTGCAAATGACGGTTCTTGCGGACTTGGAAGACGCGCTGAAGAAATCTTTGGGCATTGACCAATTCAGAGTTTCACGCGGCACCGGCTCCATGTTTGAAAAATATTCGACGCACAACGACAAAGAAAATTCCGACCGCGAAAAAAGTTACAACGTCACAATCGGCAAGTACATCAACGATAAGTTAATGGTTCGCTACACGCACGGATTCGGCGGCAGTCACAAAGTTCACCGTTTCGGCGTTCAGTACGATTTTAACGACAACCTCGGCTTTACGATTGAGCGCGAAGGTTCGCATTACATCTTCGGCATTGAAGCTCGATATAAATTCTAGGGAATAGGAACTACAAACTTGTCCCTTGTCCCTTTTCCCTTGTCCCTTAAAAAGGAGGATTCACTTTTGAACGTCAAAAAAATTTCGCGCCGAAAACGCTCGGCACTTGTCGCGGCGATGGCGTTGCCGTTAATATTCGGTACTGCAACGGCGGCGGCCGAACCCGAACCCGTCACCGTCACCGACCCCGAAACAAAAGAATCAACGGAACCCGTACCCGTCGACCAACCGACGATTGACACGTCACAAGTCGAACAACCCGCCGACACGACGAAGCCCGCCGACGAATCAGCAACTGTCGACCCGACGAAACCCGCGGACATTCCGCCGCAAGAAAAACCTGCCGACGAACCTTATCGCTCGCAGGTGGCGGAAACTTTGCTTGACTACATGAAACAATTCGAGGGCAAGACGATTGTCGACATTGAATACGAGGGCGCAAGTTCCGTGACGGCTCCGACAGTCAAGGCGGCTGTTTTGGAAAATGTCGGCGACACATTCAGCGGCGCGGCGGCTCTTCGCGACAGAAACGCGCTCATCAACACGGGCTATTTTTACGAAGCTTATCAGACGTTTGAAGTCGTGCCCGAAGGCGTCATCATAACTTTCCACGTACTGGAAAATCCCGTCTTGAAAGATGTCGTCTTCACGGGCAACACGCTTTACACGAAAGAAGAACTCGACGAAATGATGACCGTCAAGCGCGGCGAAATTTTGAACTCCAACACGTTGCACGACAACATTGCCGCAATTCAGGAGGACTACAAGCGCGAAGGTTTTATCCTGATGAAAGTCACCGACATGAATATTGACAACGACGGTGTTTTGACGCTCCGAATCAGCGAAGGCATTTTGGAAGGTTACGCCGTCAAAGGCAACAAAAAAACCAAAGACTATGTTATCCTGCGCGAAATGCGTCAGGAAGTCGGCACGCCGTTTAATGCGAAACTTGCCCGCCGTTCAATGCAACGCGTTTACAACCTCGGCTTTTTTGAAGATGTCAACGTCAAAATGCAACCCGGCGTTGAGCCGAACGCGGTTATCATGGAGATTGACGTTAAGGAAAAACGCACGGGCACTTTCGGTATCGGTGCGGGCTACTCCACAAGCGACGGCATTGTCGGCATGATTTCATTAACCGACACGAACTTTCGCGGACGTGGCGAAACAATCAGCGTAACCTACGAACGCAGCGGCGACGAAAATGACGCTCAAGGTTACACGTTCACTTTTTTTAAGCCGTGGCTCGACCGTCACGAAACGGGAATAAAATTTCAGCTGTACAACCGCGCTTACGCTTTCAACGACTACAACACTTCGGGCGACTTTTTGGAAGAGTACATGCGAAAATATTCCGGCGGCGAAATTACGATAAGCAGACCCGTCAGCGAATATTCCACGAACTACTTCACGATTCGCAGTCGCAAAGACAGGTACCTCCGTCACGTTTCAAGCGGCGACGCGGGCGACCGTTCCCGTGGCGAATACGATTGGTGGCGCAAGAAAAATTTCGGCTTGACGCGCAGTTTAATTTTTGAGCACATCACCGACACCCGCGACAATATTTACAATCCGACCGACGGCAACAAAGTTAAACTCACGCTTGAGGCAGGCGGACTTTGGGGCGGCGATTTCAAATTCCAAAAAGCTTCGATTGATCACGAATTTTACCGCAAGGCGGGCGACCACGAACAGACTTGGGCAATGCGTGCGGGTTACGGCTTCGGGCACGGCGAGATGACGGAGTTCAACCAATTTCGTTTGGGCGGACAAGGCTCCCTGCGCGGCTACCGTGACGACCAATTTCGCGGCGACAGAATGTTTATGGGCTCGATTGAATATCGTTTCCCGCTCATGAAAAAAATTCAAGGCGCGTTTTTCACCGACTGGGGCGGCACGTGGAATTCGGGCTTTTTGCCGAAAAATATCAAAGGCAGTATCGGTATCGGCGTTGCGCTGAATACACCGATGGGGCCGTTGCGTTTGGATTACGGGCGCGGCTCACAGGGCGGCAGATTCCATTTCTCGGTTGGCGGCATGTTCTGACGACGACAAAAATTTTAAAACGGCGTGCAAAATCTGCGCGTCTTTTTTTTCGTCAACAACTAACCGCTAAAAGCTAAAAGCTTCAAGCTACAAGCTAAAATCTGCGCGTCGTTTTTTTATGTATTCATAAGGCCGAAATTTGACAAGCTATCACAAGTTAAATATAATTCGCGGCGTGAAAAGTTTTATCGTTTAATTTATCGGGAGGGAATTTTTTTTATGGATCTATCGCAACTCTTGAACGACATAAACGATTTTGTCTGGGGACCGATAATGCTGGCGTTCCTCGTCGGCACGGGCATTTTCCTGACGATTCGTTTAAAGTTCTTGCCGTGGATTAATCTTTGGTACGCCATCAAAATGATTCTGCAACATAAGACGGAAAATCAAGGCGACCTGTCACCGTTTCAATCGCTCATGACGGCACTGTCGGCGACCGTCGGCACGGGTAATATCGTCGGCGTCGCAACGGCAATGGTTTTGGGCGGCCCCGGCGCGATTGTGTGGATGTGGATTTCGGCGGCGTTCGGTTTGTCGACCAAATACGGCGAATCCGTTTTGGCGGTCAAGTATCGCGAAACAAATTCCGTCGGCGAAATGGCGGGCGGCCCCATGTACGCAATGAAAAACGGCATCGGCGGCGGGCTCGGCAGATTTTTGGCGGCGGCGTTCGCAATTTTCGCGGTCTGCGCGTCGTTCGGTATCGGCAACATGACGCAGGCGAATTCAATCAGCTCCGCGTTCAGCTCGCTGGACATTTCGCCCGAAGTCACGGGAATTGTTTTGGTAGTCTGTTCGCTGGCGGTTTTGATTCGCGGCGTGCACTCAATCGGCAAAGTTTCAAGTTTCATCGTGCCTTCAATGGCGTTCTTTTATATTTTGTTCACCGTGATAATTGTCATCAAAAATTTTGAAAACGTTCCTTCAGGTTTTGCCGTGATGTTCCAAATGGCATTTTCGATTGACGCGGTTGCGGGCGGCGTCGGCGGCTCGATTATCGCAAGCATGTTGACGGCAATGCGCTGGGGCGTGGCTCGCGGCGTTTTCAGCAACGAGGCGGGACTCGGCTCGGCTCCGATTGCGGCGGCGGCGGCTCGCACCGACCACGCGTCGCGACAAGGTTACGTCAACATGACGGGAACTTTTTTCGACACGATGATTATCTGCTTTTTGACGGGCTTGGTTATCGCAAGTTCGGGCGTGCTTGGCTCCGTTGACCCCGAAACGGGCAAATTGATTTCGGGCGCACCGCTGACGATTTTGGCGTTCAGCACGGTTTACGGCGAAGGCGCGAAATATATCGTGTCGATTGCGCTGGCACTGTTCGCTTACTCGACGATTCTCGGCTGGGAATATTACGGTGAAAAATCGCTTGAATATCTCGTCAAAGCGCGTCCCGTGATTATCGGCTACCGAATTGTTTTCAGCCTGATAACTTTCATTGGCGCGACGCAAACGCTTGACATTGTCTGGAATTTTTCCGACACAATGAACGGCTTGATGGCGATTCCGAATTTGCTGTGCTTGCTGATTTTGAACAAGGACATCGCCAACGAGTGCTTTGACTATCAAAAAGAATTTATTGCGAAGGGAAAATAAGTAACGTGACGGTTGTCGGTGCGTTGACTTCGATTAAGTTTGTTCGTAACTGTTGAGTTTTTTTGATCAACTTTTCTTTGCTTGCCCAAAGAAAAGTTGCAAAAGAAAGGGCACTCCTACGCGGAGGGCGTTGCTCACTCGTTGCCGAAATGTAATCGGCTAAGGTCAGCGCGTGTGCCTGCAAAGAAAACATCCTGTTTTCATTGCAGGCGCGGCCGTCATCCATGACGGCCGGATTTACCTTTGCGTGTGACGGTCGAATTTTCGTCACGCGTTAAAAAATTCCACGGTCTGCGGGCTGTGGAATTTTTTTTTGTTGCGTTGTACAATGACGGAAAATTTTTCTGAGGACGTGAATTCATTGGCGAAACGCAAAGTCAAGAAACCCGAACGGATTAAAATTTCCGCATGTTATATCGTCAAGGACGCCGAAAAAGATTTGGCGCGCTCGCTGGAAAGTTTGGCGCACCGCGTCGACGAAATTATTGTCGTCGATACCGGCTCAAGCGACGGCACGATTGACGTTGCAAAAAAATTCGGCGCGAAAATTTTTCACTCGCCGTGGCAAAACGATTTCGCGACGCCCAGAAATGTTGCGCTTCGTGCGGCGGTTGGCGATTGGATTGTTTTTCTTGACGCGGACGAATTTTTTATCGACGACACCGCCAAAAATCTGCGCGCCGCCGTGAAACTCGCTCAAGCCGAAAAAGTTCGCGGGGTCTTCGTGAAAATCGTCAACGTCGATGCGGACAACTACAACGAGATTCAAAACACGAGTACGGTAATGCGACTGTTCGCGAATTCGGCAGGCGTTCGCTACGTCGGCAAGATTCACGAACAAGTTTTTGTCGGCGACGAATTGTTGACGGATTTTATTATCGTGCCCGCCGAAATGCTTACGATTTGGCACACGGGCTATTCCGAAAAAATTTACCGCTCGAAAATGGAACGCAACCTTGCCGCGCTTTTGGAAGAATTAGCCGAAACGAACAAGCCCGAAAGAATTTACAGCTATTTGGCGGAAACTTACAACGCTTTGGGCGACGCCGTGAACGCCGAAAAATTTGCGCGTGCGGACGTTGAGGCGGGGACGAATTTTTTCAGCAACTCGATTCGGATTTTGATTGCAATTTTGTCGCAGGACAATTCCCGTGCCGATGAATTTTTGAAATATCTGCGCGTGGCGGTCGAACGTTACCCGAAGACGCCCGAATTTTCCGCGAAACTTGCCGAGGAATTGGCGCGACGCGGCGATTATCGGGCGGCGGTCGACGAGATGAAACGCGCCCTAAAAAAAGCCGACAACTACGGCGACGAAATTGAATCGTCAACTTTTAACGAGGCGACGCGGGATTATTGCAACGGAGTTTTGGCGCAGTGGACGGAAAAAATTCAGCTAACGCCCGAAGAACGTCGACAAAAAATTTCCGCGCTGACCGACGAATTGATTCAAGGCCGCGAACTGTTTCACGACAAAGAAAAAATTCTTCGCACGGCGGAAAAAATTTTCGCATTGCAACCCGACGAGCCCGCACCCGTCGAAAAAGTTGCGTCGCTGTATCTCGATTACGAAATGGCTGACGAGGCGAATCTTGCCGTCGATTATCTGGAAAAAAATTTCCCGCCGTCGCCGTATCGCTTATATTTGCGGGCGTGCGCGTGTCGGCTTGCGAAAAATCTGCGCGACTGTATCGAATTCGGCGAACGTGCATTGACTTTAAACGGCGCGGATTTTATAACGCGGATGTTGATTCATAACATTTTGGGGCAGGCTTATCGCTTTGTCGGCGAGGCGCAAAAAGCGGTTGAGCATTACGAAATCAACGCGAAATTGGATTTGAGCCCGATGAAAGATTCGCCGCAACTTGAGCAGGCAAAACGAATTCAAGTTGATGAGTACGATAATTTTTTGTTCAACCTGCACAATATCAATGTCACGAGGGAAAAACTTTTTGCGGAGACTTGCGGCTTCAATAAATTTTTCGCGCAGATTCCTCGTTACAAGCACAGCCCGAAAAATCACGCCCGCCATAAAAAAATTCGCGTCGGTTACATTTCGCCGGACGTGCGATTTCACGTCGTCGCATTTTTCAGCGCACATTTTTTCAAAAGCTACGACCGCACGCGCTTTGAAGTTTTCATTTACGCGAACAATCAGCCCGACAAGCTCACCGCGCAATTCAAAGCGGACGTTGACGGCTTCCGCGACATTTTGGACAAGCCCGCCCGCGAGGTTGCCGAAAAAATTTTCCGCGACGAAATTGATATTCTGGTTGACTTGGCGGGACACACCGCAAACAATTCGCTTGCGGTTTTGGCGTACAAACCCGCGCCGATTCAAATTTCGGGCATCGGCTATTTCGATTCGACGGGACTTGACGCGGTGGATTATTTTATTGCCGACAAGTTCACCGACCCCGAAGGTTTGAACGAAAAATTTTTCACGGAAAAAATTCTGCGCCTGCAACACAGTCATTTTTGCTACACGTGGCACGATTTTCCATTCATGACGACGCCCGCGCCCGTTGCGAAAAAAAATTTTGTGACGTTCGGAAGTTTTAACGGCTTCGCGAAAGTTACTGATGAAATGTTAAAACTTTGGGCGAAAATTTTGGACGCCGTGCCGAATTCCCGTCTGTTGCTGAAAAGTCGCACGTTCCGCCCGAATTGCGGTCTTGAACTCGTTCGCAAGCGCATGATCGACGCGGGACTTGACGTTGAGCGCGTGGACTTCGAGCCGGACGAAATTGATTACGTTCGCAAATATGAGCAAGTCGACATTGCGCTTGACACGTTCCCATACCCCGGCGGCGGCACGACTTGCGACGCGCTGTATATGGGCGTGCCCGTCATCACTTTGGTTGGCGAGCGGCACAATTCGCGCTTCGGCTATTCGTTGCTGACGAACGCGGGTCTTGCCGAACTTTGCGCGTTCACGCCCGATGAATACGTTCAAAAGGCCGTTGAACTTGCCAACGATTTGTCGAGACTGCGCGAATATCATTTGACAATTCGCCGCAAGCTGGAGGTTTCGCCCGTCATGAACGATACGATTTACATGGGCGAAATTGAATTGGCTTACGAAAAAATTTTCGCCGCGTGGACTCAAAATCAATCGTTGCCCGACTTCCCGCAAAATCCCGCGCCGATTACCGAAAAAATTGCCCGCGAATATTATCAACGAGCATTGAGTTATGTACCGTTGGAGACTTCCGAGGGTAGCAAATTTCCCAGCCGATTCGATTTCAAACGCACGCTTTATTTCGCCGAGCTTGCCGAAAAATGCGACGCCGTTCGTGACGCGCAACTTTATTTGACGATTGCCGACCGCCGCTTCATGACCGACGACGGCAAAGGCGCGTATGACATCATGCACACCGCCGTTGAATATTGTTACCCGCCGAAAAATCGCGGCAAAAATTTTTCGCATGAACTGCTTGCGGAATATCATGCGAAGTTGGCGAAATTCGCGAACCGCAACGGACATTACGTCGAGGGCGTGGAAAATTTGCAACGGGCGTTTGAGCTTGCGGATTCGTTGGAAAAGCAACTGGAATTTTACGACGCGATTTTGTTGAACTTGCACTTCACGGACATTTCAAGCGAAGAGATGGCGGCGTTCCATTTCGACTATCAAAATCTTTTGGACGGGATTAAACCTTTCACGACTTACCGCAAGCGCGGCGACCGAATCAAAGTCGGCTACATTTCGGGCGACTTCCGCAAGCACGCAATGTTCGCGGTGACTTTCGGTTTCGTCACCTGCCACGACCGCGACAAGTTTGAGATTTTTTGTTACAGCCGAAGCAAAACCCGCGACAACTACACGGAACTTTATCGGCGCGGCGTGGAACATTTCGTTGACGTGAGCAAACTTGACGCCGAACAGCTCGCGAAAAAAATTCACGACGACGGAATTGACATTGCCTTTGATTTGTCGGGGCACAGCGGCGGAAATGCGTTGCAGGCGTTGGCGTATCGTCCCGCGCCCGTGCAAATTTCGGGGCTGGGTTACATGTCGACGACCGGTTCAAAGACGATTGATTATTTCGTCACGGACAAAATTGTCGACCCGCCCGGCAATGAAAAATTTTTCAGCGAAAAACTTTTATACATGCCCGCGCAATATTCATGCGCCCGCCGCGAAGATTTGCCGAACTCCGACGGCGCGCCCTGCGTCAAAAACGGTTATGTGACGTTCGGGACAATTTGTCGCTACTCGAAAATCAACGACGACATTTTGACCGTGTGGCGCGAAATTCTTGCCCGCGTGCCCGACGCCAAACTTTTGATGCGTGCGCAAGAATACATCAGCAACCGAACCGTCGACGAACTTTATCGGCGCATGAAGTCAATCGGATTCGACATGGAGCAAATTATTTTCCGTCCCGCCGTGCCGGATTATTTCCGCGCAATCAGCAAGCTCGACATAATTCTTGACGCCTATCCTTACGTCGGCGGCGCGACAACTTTGGACTCACTGTATATGGGCGTGCCCGTCATAAATTTTCACGGCGAACGACGCTCGACACGTTTCGGGCTGAGCATTTTGACGGGTATCGGTCTGGGCGACTTGTCGGTTGATTCGGCGGACGATTACATTGCCCGCGCCGTCGGACTTGCCCGCGACACCGAAACTTTAGATCTGTTGCACAAAAATTTACGCGGCATGTTCGTCAATTCGCCCGCGCTCGACCCGATGAAATATGCCCGCTTGCTTGAACAAAAATTTGAGGAACTTTTAAACGCCGCCGAAATTTAAAAGATGTCGTCATGAACATCACCGTTATTTGAGGCCGACAGGGATGTCGGCCTCGCCCGCAGTTGAAACAGGATGTTTCACCTGCGGGCACACGCGGCTGACCGTAGCGATAACATTTCGGCGATGAAAGACTAACGCCCGCCGCGCAGGCGTGCCCTTTTCTTTTGGCAACGTGGACGTTGCATCCAATTTGGTTAAAGTTCTGCGCTAAAATGGCGAATCAGCTAAACCAAACTGTTCCCCCGCTTTTAAAGCGGGTCTTTTGGGCAAGCAAAAGAAAAGTAACAACTAAAAACTCAAAATCTCGAACGAGCCGAATCGAAATCGCCGTCCGAACAAACAAAAACAAATGCTCGCCGATAAAATTGTCGAAATATTTTTTTCAACTGCAGGTTGCAACTTCCGCCGCGAATGTGTTAAAATGTGCGCGTTGATTAAAGGGGGCGCAAGCCCCGCGATTCTGTGAGATATTTTTAGGAGGTAATGCCAAATGCCATTGATTACGACCAAAGCTATGTTCAAGAAAGCTCATGAAGGCGGCTTCGCAATCGGCGCGTTCAACGTCAACAACATGGAAATCGTCCAAGGCATCACGGGTGCCGCGGCCGAACTTCAATCGCCCGTCATTCTTCAATGCTCCGCCGGCGCAAGAAAGTACGCAAATCATCAGTACCTCGTCCATCTCGTCAAAGCGGCTTTGGAAGTCAGCGACATTCCGATTGCTCTGCACCTTGATCACGGCCCCGACTTCGCAACCTGCAAATCCTGTATCGACGGCGGCTTCACTTCCGTTATGTTCGACGGCTCGCATTATTCGTTCGCCGAAAATATCGAAAAGACCAAAGAAGTTGTCGAATACGCACACGCGCACGGCGTAGTTGTCGAAGCCGAACTCGGTCAGCTCGCGGGCGTTGAAGATGATGTTTCCGTTGACGCCGACAAAGCTCACTACACCAAACCCGAAGAAGTCGTCGAATTCGTCTCCAAGACCGGTTGCGACTCGTTGGCAATCGCCATCGGCACCAGCCACGGCGCATTCAAATTCACGCCCGAACAGTGCACGCGCAACCCCGAAACCGGCGTTCTTGAGCCGCCCGAACTGCGCTTTGACATTCTTGCCGAAATCGAAAAACAAATCCCGGGCTTCCCGATTGTTCTTCACGGCGCGTCCTCGGTTATTCCGAAATACGTCAAAATCATCAACGAACACGGCGGCGCATTGAAAGATGCTGTCGGTATTCCCGAAAATCAGCTCCGCAAAGCCGCGAAATCCGCAGTTTGCAAAATCAACATCGACTCCGACCTCCGTCTTGCAATGACTGCCGGTATCCGTGAACACTTCGACCAGTTCCCCGAACACTTCGACCCGCGTCAATATCTCACGCCGGCTCGCAACTACATCAAGGAACTCGTTGCGCACAAGATTAAAGAAGTTCTCGGCTCCGAAGGCACCGCAGCGGCAATCATGGAAATTGCAAACGCGAAATAATTTTTCGGACACAATCCAAACAAAAAAAACCGCTCCTCTTTTCGGGGAGCGGTTTTTTCGTGTGCCGACAAGCTGAACAATCGAATAGAAATTTTAAGTTTGTTTAATGTTACTTTCTTTGCTTTTCCGCTATGTTGCACTTCGCTTGACTATTCAAGCAAGCAAAAAAAGTAAGTTCAATAAACTCAAAAGTTACGAGTGAGCTATGACAAAAAATCCCCGCCACATTCGACGGGGAAATTTTTTTGTTGGAAACGAATTACTTCAAAGCCTTCGCGGCAATGTCTCGACGAAAATGCATCTCGTCGAAGTGAATCACGTCCGCGCAACGATAAACTTTGTCGACGGCTTCGCGCAATGTCGGTGCCGTGACCGTGACGCCCAAAACGCGGCCGCCGTTTGTGACAAGTTCGTCGCCGTGAAATTTCGTGCCCGCGTGGAAAATCAGCGCGCCCAAACTTTTGGCCTTTGTCACGCCGTCAATCGGTAAATTTTTTCTGTAAGACTTCGGATAGCCGCCGCTTGCCAAAATCACGCAAACCGCGCTTTCGTCGCGCCACGAAAGTTTTTTGCCGCTCAACATGCCCGACGCGCAGGCTTCCATCAAGTCAAGCAAATCACTTTCCAAAAGCGGCAACACGACTTGAGTTTCGGGGTCGCCGAATCTGCAATTAAATTCGACGACTTTCGGTTGACCGTTGCAAATCATCAAGCCGGCGTAAAGGCAACCGCGATAAATAATTCCTTCGGCTTTGAGCGCGGCAATCGTCGGCTTGAGAATTTTTTCCGTGACGAGCGCGGAAATTTTTTCGTCGACGACGGGCGCGGGCGCGTAAGCTCCCATGCCGCCGGTGTTCAAGCCTTTGTCGCCGTCGAAAACGCGCTTGTGATCTTGTGCGGCGATGAGCGGCAAAATCGTTTCGCCGTCCGTCAGCGCAAGAACGGATGCTTCTTCGCCGTCCATGAATTCTTCAACGACGATTTTACTGCCGGCCGCGCCGAAAGTTTTCATCTCGTCGACGGCAGTCAACGCCTCGTCCAAAGTTTGCGCGACGATAACGCCTTTGCCCGCCGCCAGTCCGTCAGCTTTGACGACAATCGGTGCGCCTTTTTGACGGATATAATTTTTCGCGGCGTCAACGTTGTCGAAAACTTCAAACTTGGCTGTCGGAACGTTGTATTTTTTCATCAGCCGCTTTGCAAAAATTTTCGAGCCTTCAATCTGCGCGGCGTCACGCGTGCAACCGAAAGATTTAATGCCTGCAGATTTAAGCGCGTCGACTAAACCGTTGACGAGCGGAGCTTCGGGACCGACGACGACCAAGTCAATTTTTTTCGACGCGGCGAAATCGACCAACGCGGCGTTATCGTCGATTGAAATGTTTTCGACGCATTCGGCAAAATTTTTTATGCCGGGACTGCCGGGGATAGCGAACATTTTTTCGAGGCGCGGGCTTTGGGAAATTTTCCATGCCAACGCGTGTTCGCGACCGCCGCCGCCGATTAGCAAAACATTCATTAGCAACCTCCGCGTTATTTAATTTCCAAAATCTCAAACTCAATGACACCGGCCGGCGCGTGAAATTGCACGGTCTGCCCCGCAGTTTTTCCAATGAGTGCGGCACCGAGCGGCGATTCGTCGGAAATTTTGTTGTCGTCGGGGTCAGCTTCTGTCGAGCCGACAATCATATAAGTATCCGTCAAATCAAGTTCCACGTCGCGCACGGTGACGGTTGAGCCGATTGAGATTTTGCCCGTTTCGACCGCCGCCGACTGGATTATTTCGCTGTTGCGCAGTTTGGCTTCGAGTTCGACAATTTCGCCTTCGAGTTTGCCCTGTTCGTTTTTGGCGTCGTCGTACTCGGAATTTTCGCTTAAGTCGCCGAGCGCAATGGCGGCTTTCAAACGTTCGGAAACTTCAATGCGGCGCACGCTCTTCAGGTAATCGAGCTTTTCGACAAGTTTGTCGTAGCCGTCCTGCGTGAGCATGATTTTTTTTTCTGCCATGTGCTAAAACCTCTCGAAACTTTTTCAGATTGTAAGCGTTTCGCCGGGCGTTACGGGTGCCCACGTCGGAACATTTTTCGACAGTTGAACGAACGCGGGCGACGGCTCCCATTGCGGGAATTCTTCGCGGTGCATTGCGACAAAGACTTTTGATTTCGTGCGCTGAACGAATTCGATTGCGCCCATTTCCTGCGACGCGCCGAGTCGTCCGTCAATCGGGAAAAACGACGCGTCAACTTCAAGCCCGTCAAGGCGTTTCAGCTGACGTTTGAAAATTTTTTCCGCAAGATCAAGATTTTCCCGCGTGTCGTCAACCCAATGCCACCAGTTAAAATCGCCCGCGTGGAAAACTTTTCCGCCGGAAGGAGTTTCGACCATGAACGAAATGCCCACGTCCGTCGAATCAAACGACGTGACTTTAATCATGTCATCTTCCCAACGGCTGTAGCGTTTGACGTAAGTGATTTTGTTCGTCGGGAAAATTTTGACGCGCTTGGTGTGCTTGATGTCGCTGGAGAAAATGTAGCGCGTGGTTTTGGGCGCGTAAGCGCGAATGCGCGTGCCGAAGTGATCGAAATGCGCGTGCGTGGCAAAGATGTAAAGTCTGTCGAAATCGTTTTGGTCATAGGCGGCGTCAACCGCGCCCGCAGGATCGGCGTAATCGTCGAAGACCAACAAAACTTTTTCGTCGCGAACCATGAATCCGCTGTTAAGCAAGTACGTAAGTTCCATAAAAATTTTCCTCTCTCGGTCTGTGTATATGTTTTTTGTGTGGGCGACCGTCCCCGAATTTCAAACCGTCAAAAAAATTTTAAGAATCGCCTCCCGTCGTCGTGAATTTTTTTATATCTTCGTCGTAGCGGAACAATATTGTTCGTTGCTTGATTGAAAATGGTTTGTCTGCCGCGTTGACGATAATTTTCGTGTAGGGACTGGGGACTGGAGAATTAGTAGGAACGAGTAAACTAGTCCCTAGTCCCTAGTCCCTAATCTTCGCCTTTGTGAGCAAGAGCGTCTTGAATCTGTTGCTCGATTTCCGGATTAATCGCGTTGCCTTTGCGGAATTTGACATTTTGCCGCGTCGGACTGGTGAAGCCGCGCCCGACAACTTCGCTTGCCGAAAGTATCAGCATAAATGCGCCTTTGTCAACCGTGTTGGCGATAATTTTTATTTTGGCGATTTGCGTCATGCTCACGACGACCATGACAATTTTTTTCGGCTCGCCCGTGTATGCGCCTTCGCCGTTGAGGAAAGTGACGCCGCGCCCCAAGTCGGCAATAATCCCGTCGGCAATGTCTTTTGCCTTGTCGGAGATAATCAAAATCGCCTTGCGCTGATTGAAGCCGTCGATAACTTTGTTCGTCATTTGCGACGTGACATACATGCAAATCAGCGTAAACATTGCGCTTTGAATGTTGAAGATTACGCCCGCAACCGCGACGATTAAACAGTTGAAGCCGAAAATAACGGAGCCGATTTCCATCGAGTAATATTTTTTGAAAATCGCGCCGAGGATGTCGAAACCGCCCGTCGAACCGTTCATGCGAAAAACTATGCCGTAACCGATGCCGTTGAAAATTCCGCCGTAAATCGACGCAAGCATCATTTCATCAACGGGCAACATGCCGTTAAGAAATTTTGTGGCGTCCAGCGCGAACGAAAACATTATCGTGCCGATTACAACGTCGAGCGTATATTTTTTGCCCAGAAGTTTGTACGACGCAATTAACAGCGGCACATTGTAAATCAGCGTTTGAAGACCGATCGGCAAGCCCGTTAGGAAATAAAAAATAATCGCAATACCCGTGACGCCGCCCGTCAACAAACTGCTCGGCACGACGAACAAATTTATTGAGCACGCGGCAATAAGGCACCCGATTAAAATTCCGATATACTTTAGTGGATTCCATTCGACGAGGATTGAGGTCAGTCTCATTTCGTGTGATTTTCCTCCCTTCAACATGTGCGAAAAATTATAGCACAAAATTTGCTTTATGACACAAAAATTTTTTTCGACAGTCGCAAGTTAAAAATTTATTTTGCGGCGGCGAAGTTTTTGGCGCAAGTTGACAGCGGCAAGGCGTTGTTATATCCTTCGTTAAAAGGAGTGAAAACATTTTGATACGGATAAAAAATTTGGAACTCAAGCTTGGCAAGCGCGAAATTTTTTCGGGACTCGACGTTGAAATTTCTCGCGGCGAAAAAGTCGGCATAATCGGCGGCGAAGGCTCGGGCAAGTCGACATTGCTTGACATTTTGGCGGGGCGCCTGCCTTCCACGTCCGGCGAAATTAAAATTTCGGGCGAAGTGCTCTCGGTCAACGGCAGTGTCTACGCGGATTTTTCGGACTTGCGCAAGGCGGAAATGTCGGCTGTCGAAAAACTCAAGCGGGCACTGCGCGGGCTTAAAGACGACGAAATAATTTTGCTCCTGGACGAGCCGACGAAAAATTTGGAAGCGGACGGCGTCGAGTGGCTGATAAATTTCCTGCGCGAACACGCGAACTTGACGACGGTCATCGTCAGCAGCGACAGATATTTTTTGCGCCAAACCTGTTCGCGAATGATTCAGCTGGGCACAACGCAAGTCGAGCCGGTGATAATCAACTGCGCTCAACTTTTGCCGCCAACACCTTTTGGCGCGAAGCCGATTGTTTTGGAAGCGAACGACTTGCTGAAAAATCGCGACGGCGAATCATTATTTTCGGACGTAAGTTTCACGCTCCGCCAAGGGCAAAAAGTTGCGTTTGTCGGACGAAACGAACTCGGCAAGTCGAAATTGCTTAAAGCGTTGGCGATTGCCGCCGACGGCGACGAAACGGGCGGTTGTCTGCGCGGACGTGCGAAATTTGCGGACGGCGTGAAAATTTTTTACATGCCGCGAGTTTATTCCCCTGCGGCGGCGAAAGCTGAACTCGACAAGTTGGCGTTAGGCACGGCGAATTTTTTGCTGTTGGACAATCCGACGGCTTGCCTTGACTTGCCGACGATTGAGGCTCTTGAAAAAAGTTTGGTCGAATTTCCCGGCACGATTGTTTTTGTCGACGAAGATCGCGCTTTCGTCGAGGCAATAGCGAATCGAATCATGGACATCGCGCCGCAGGGCACGGTTGACCGAATCGCCACTTACGAAGAATTTTTGGCGAATGAAACAGTTAAGTTGCAGATTAAAGAGAAGTACAAGATTTAAGGAGTTGGTTTCAATGGCACTGCGAGGAATTCGCGGCGCGATAACTGTTGACGAAAATTCTGCAGAAAAAATTTGGCAGGCGGCACAACGGCTCGTCACGAAAATCATGTCGTCGAACGGTTTGCGCGGCGAAGACGTCGGCGCGATAATTTTTTCGTCGACGCAAGACTTGACGGCGGCTTTCCCGTCGACGGGCGTGCGGCAACTGAACGGCTTGCGTCTCGTGCCGCTGTTCGACACGATTGAACCGGCGATAGAAAATTCGTTGCCGCTGTGCATTCGCGTTTTGATTTTGGCGGACGTCGACAAGAAACAGCGCGAAGTTCATCACGTATATTTGGACGGCGCGAAAAATCTGCGCCCGGACTTGGAGACATCATGAAAGACAAAATCATCGCCGCCGCGCTGACGGAAATGGAAATTCATTCGTTGCGCTTCACCATGGAAGACTTGACGCGGCGACTTCATATCGGCAGGAATTCGCTTTACAAAGTCGTTTCCTCAAAGGACGCGCTGATTAAAAGCGTTATCGACTGCAAGACGACGCATTTTGCCGAGCGTGAGGAAAAAATTTTGGCTGGCGCGGACGACACCGACACGAAGATAAAAAAAATCTTGCAACTGTACGCCGACACCTTCGGGACAATGGGCAACCACATCGGGCGCGACCTGCAAAGCATGTACCCCGACATTTGGCAAGGCTGGCAAGATTTTCATCGGCGCACGATTCACACGGTGATTGAGCTGATAAAAATCGGCACGGACGAAGGGCTTTACCGCAACGCAAATTTATCCGTCGTCGAAGAAATTTTGACGGTGCTGTTCGAGGCTTTGGGCAGTTCCGAATTTTTAAGCCGAACAAATTTTTCCTACAAAGAGGCGACGGACACCGTAGGCGATTTGGTCTTGTACGGATTGAAGACACGATAAACATTGCCGCTCCGACGAGCGGCTTTTTTGTTGCGGCAATGATTGACACCGGCGCGGGTGCATGATAAATTTGATACGCGAAAACTGTTTTGCGTATCGTTAATATCAACGGAAAGAGGCGAGCGGCATGAACAAAAATCTAACGAAAATCATTCTTGCAATCATCGTTGTGGCGGCGGGCGTCGGTCTTTTTTATTGGCAGGTGCGTGCGGCGCGGGCGGACGTCGTAGAGACGTGGGGCATGGCGGACGCCAAGGAAATCAACATCAACTCCAAAGTCAGCGGGCGCGTCGTGTCGTTGCTTGTCGACGAAGGCGACGTTGTCAAGCAGGGGCAAGTTATCGCACGAATCGACAGCGACTACCAGGAACCTCAACAGCGACAGGCTCAAGCGTCATTGGCGGCACAAAACGCACAACTTCAGCAAGTCATAATCGCTTCGCAAAGCGCGGAGGGAACGCTTGACGCAAACTTGAACGCGGCGGAGGCAAAATTGAATCAGGCGACGACTGCCGTCGATTTGGCGGCGAAAGAGGAAGTTCGTTACCGCGAGCTGTTGCAGGCGGATGCAATTTCGGTTTCACTCTACGACAGCTACAAATCGCGACTGGACGACGCGCTTGCGGCTCAAGCGGCTGCTCAAGCGGGCGTCGACAGTGCAAAGGCCGCGCTGTTGCAGAACGAACAGAATCAAGCTCAAATCGCCGCCGCCCGTCAACAGGCGCAGGCCTTGCAAAGCCAACTGGACAGCGCGAACTTGAACTTGCACGAAACCGAAATTCACGCGCCGTTCGACGGAATTATCACCAACAAATACGTCGAGGAAGGTTCGCTCATTTCGTCGAGCGTGCCGCTTTACTCTTTGCAGGACAGGACGGACAACTGGGTTGACTTCAAAATCAAGGAGACCGAGATAAACGATTTCGCTGTCGGCGACAAAATTCAAATGCAGGGGCGCAACGATTCTGTCAAACTTGACGGCACGGTCGAGAGCATTCGCCGCAAAGCCGACTTCGCGACACAAAAGGCGACTTCCGAACGCGGCGACGTTGATATTATCGCGTTCAATCTCAAAGTGCGCACGAACGACGAGCGGATTTATCCCGGCATGCGTTTCAAATTGCTGAGGTAACGTCATGAAATTTTTTGCAAAAGTCTTTGAAGAAATTCGCATGATGTACACCGTCCACTTGCGGATAGCGGGCGTGCTGTTTTTTATTCCCGTCCTGTTCACGCTGATTTTCGGCGGGCTGTTTTACAAGAACACGTTGACCGACGTGCCGATTATCGTTTGCAACTTGGATGACGGCTTCCGCAGTCAAGGGCTGATTCGCGATCTGTACGACACGCCGGAAGTTGCGATTAAGTTCGTGCAGACGTCGCCAATGGATTTTGAGCAGACGATTATTCATGAAAAAGTTTCGGCAATCGTCGTTATCCCGAAGGATTATTCCAAAAACGTTTTGAGCGGCAAGGCGTCCGTCATTGAGCTTATTGTCGACAATAAGAACACGGTCTTGAGCGGCACGGCTTCACGGGCGGTTCAATCGGTCGTCGGCGCACACGACTCAACAACCGTCGTCAATCGTCGAATGGCGGCGGGCTGGTCGTCCGCGCAGGCGCAGAGCGTGTTGAATCTGTCTTCGCGAATGCTCTACAATCCGACGGGCGGTTACATAGATTTTTTCTTGGCGGCACTGATTGTGCACAGCGGACAAATCGCGACGGTTTTCACGATGGCTCCGTCGTTTTCGCTGGAAAAAAAATATCGCAGGCGGGAACTGGCGGAAAGTCCGTTCACAGTCCTCGCCGCGAAATTGTTCGTCTATGTCATTTACGAGACGACGGTCGTGGCGATTTGCTTAGCGATAGGCATCGGCGGCTTCAAGATGATTTGTCGCGGCAACTTCGGCGAAATAATGTTCCTCTTGCTGACGTTCGTCGCGTGCATGATGGCGTTTTCGCTGTTCGTGGGCGCGTGGGTCAATATCCCGCAAAAAGCGATAACCTTGCCGCTGTTTTATATCATGCCGTCGGTTTTGTTCAGCGGAGCGATTTGGCCGCGCACGTCCATGGACAATTTCAGCCTGTTCCTGTCGTACATTATGCCGATCGGCTATTCCGCCGACAACCTGCGCAGTCTGCTAGTCAAGGGCTCGGCGGCGGGCTTGCAATACGATTCGGCGATGATGCTGTTGCTTGGCGGAATATTTTTTGTGTTGGCATTTATCGGGGTGAGACGCTATGTTGGAACTGATACTGCGCGAATGGCGGCTGTTGGTTCATGAGCGGCCGTCTGTGATGTTCGTGTTGGTCTGCGCGGCTTCTGCTTACGCGCTCTTGATTGGCAACCTTTATCGCAACGAGACGGTGCAAAATATCCCCGTGGCGGTCTGCGACTTGGACGACACGCCGCTTAGCCGCGAACTGATTAAAGCCGTCATGGACGCCGACCAATACGACTACCGCGAGACTTTGACGGACGAATTTGTTTCGGTTGAAAAGTTGCGTTCGGGCGAATTGGCGGCGGTCTTGATAATCCCCGAAGACTTCGCGAAAAAATTTTACACGCAACAGCCGATAGATTTGGCGTTCATGCAGGACGGAGCCAATACCTTGCAAGCGGGCTACGCCACCTCGCCCATGCAACAGACGGTAGGAGTTTTCTCGGCGCAGTTCGCGACGAACGCAGCAATGTCGAACGGCACGCCGCAACTTTCGCCGTCAGCCATTTCCGTGAGCGTGAGGACTTACGGCAACCCGACGCAAAGTTATCTTGAGTTTTACGTTTACGGCGTCATGCTTATGGCGACGCAAATCGGCATGATAATGGGCTTTTCGATGTCGATGTACGAAGACTTCAACGGCGGGTTCTTCGACAACGGCAACGCCGAAAAAATTTTGGCGGCGAAGTCGATTTTCTACCTGTTCATGAGTTTCGGCTCGATTGTGCTTGGGATGTTCTTCCTGTCGGCGTTGTTCAAGCTGCCGTTCAAAGGCGATATATTCTTGACGATTATTTTGTGCTTGGCGTTCCTGTTTGTCGTCGAAAATTTGTCGGGTATCGCGGCGTTGTACTTCCAAACGAAAATCGGGCTATGCCAATGCATGGTTTTCTATACGTTGCCGGCGTTTTTGATTTCGGGCTACATATGGCCGGAAATCGGCATGTTCGACGCGGTTAAGTGGCTGTCGTTCCTGCAACCCGTTCACTATATCGCCATGGACTTCCGCGACTTGACGCTTGTCGGCGAAAACGCGGACATTCGTTCGCACGTGGAAATTTTTTTGGTCGGCGGCATGTTGACGCTGATGACATTTTACGCCATGTTCAGATACAAGCTTGCGCAACGCCTGAAACGTTCGACTGCCGATTGACAGGACGCGCCGCAAAAAGTATATTTGTAGTGCAATACTTTTTGGGAGGTTTTAACATGAGCTATCTCGGCGAAGATGTCAAAAAGCTGGGCTTCGGACTTATGCGACTGCCCCGGCTCGAGGACGAGACCATTGACCTTGAGCAAGTCAAACAAATGGTTGATTTATTCCTGTCGAAGGGCTTCACGTATTTTGACACGGCGTGGGCTTATCCCGGCAGCGAGGACGCAATTCGTCAAGCGTTGGTCGAACGTTATCCGCGTGAAAAATTTACGTTGGCGACGAAAAATGCCGCGTGGATTAACTGCAAAACTCGTGAAGACGCAATCGCGCAATTTGAAACGTCGCTCAAACAGACGGGCGCGGGTTACTTCGATTTTTACCTGTTGCACAATTTGGGCGAGACGCGCACGGAATTTTTTGAGCGGTTCAAAATGTGGGATTTCGTCTTTGAGAAAAAGCGCGAAGGTTTGATTAAACACGTCGGCTTTTCTTTCCACGACAAGCCCGATGTTCTCGACGAAATTTTGACGCGTCACCCCGAAGCGGAATTCGTTCAGTTGCAAATCAACTGGGCGGACTGGGAAAATCCCGCGATTCAGTCACGCGGCTGTTACGAAGTCGCACGCAAGCACGGCAAGCCGATTGTCATCATGGAGCCGATTAAAGGCGGCATGTTGGCGAATCCGCCCGAACAAGTCGCCGAAGTTTTCAAGCGCACCAATCCCGAAACTTCCGTGGCGTCGTGGGCAATTCGTTTCGCGGCGAGTTTGGACGGCGTGATAACCGTGCTGTCGGGAATGTCGACGCTTGATCAGATGAAAGACAACGTCGCGTACATGGAAAATTTCAAGCGACTTGACGACTCCGAACAAGCAACCGTCACCGAGGCGCGAAAAGTTTTGTCGGGCATTCCGATTATCGCCTGTACGACGTGCCGATATTGCGAAAATGACGCGTGTCAACATAACATCGGCATTTCGGGTTCGTTCACGGCAATGAACATGCTGACGCTTTACGGCGACAAAGCGGCGGCGGCTCACCAATACAAATGGCTTGTCGAAATGCACGGCAAGAAAAACGCGAGCGAATGCGTCAAATGCGGCGCGTGCGAAAAAGTCTGCCCTCAGCACTTACCCATCCGGAAAAATCTCATTCAAGTCGCGAAGGCTTTCGGCAAGTAAATTTTCATTGACGACGAAACAGTTCCTCGACGCTCATCTCGACGCCGAGGAATTTTTTTCGGCACAACGGCAGATTTTTAGTCCACAGAATTATTCTGAGCCAACTGTCGAATATATTGAATGGGCAAGTCGGTTGCTTTCTGAATATCAGCGAATTGCAATCCCATGCGGATGAGCTTAACAGCAACAGATTCGCGTCCCTTTTCCATGCCTTCTTCAAACCAAGCTTGTTTGGCGTCGTCCAAATTCCATTCCAGAGCCAACATATCAAAAACCTCCTCCGAATGTTTGACTAAATCAAACGTCGAGATTTTCGTTTGCGAGTTTTTGAATTCGTTGCAAAGGCAGTTCCGTAAGCTCGTGAATTTCGTCGAAGGGACGCCCGCAACGAATAAGCTTAACAGCAACAGCTTCGCGTCCTTTTTCCAATCCTTTTTCCAATCCTTTTTCCATGCCTTCTTCAAACCAAGCTTGTTTTGCGTCGTCCAAATTCCATTCCAATGCCAACATATCAAAAACCTCCTCCGAATGTTTGATCAGATAATCGCCCATGATTCCGTTGTCGAGGCAGACTTTGACGGCACGAATAATCGCGTTGCGAAGCGGCAGTCCTTTGGTAAGACCGTCTTTGACTTCGCCGACCAACGTGCTGTAGTCGCGAAGATACGGACATTTGCCCAACAGCGGCGCATCAACTCCGCGATTGATATTGAACGCCGTAACTATCAATTCCAGCGACGAAGAATCACCGCCGAACGCGTCCGACAAACGCATAATTTTTTCGACCGGCTCAAATTCGTTGCCGTTATACAGCACGAAAAATTTCGGCGCGGGAAATTTTATCAGCTGTTCTTTGTACAGTTTGCGCTTGTCCGTGACGAGTTTGTTGAGCAATTCGGCGACGTAAGCGAGGAAACGAAACGGCATGTTGTTGTTGACGGAACTTTGATGTTCGACGAGCACCAAAAATTGATTGTCGATTGAACAGGAAATATCATTCTTGCGGCTGTCGAAAAAAATTCCTTCCAGCGTGTTAATTTCCAACTTGCCGGGGTCGTCGTAATTGGTGCCAAGAATTGCATTGCACAGCGACAGCAAGCGCGTCGGTTCGTTGAAGAAAGATCTGAAAACTGAATCGCGGTATTGCGAATTTGCGTCAGACATAATTTCACCTCGACAGAATTATAACACAATAAAAGTTGACAAGAAATTTTCGGCGTGATAAAATTCGGCAAAATTTTTTACGGGAGTGAAATAGGTTCGACGGGGATGAACGGGGTTAAATAAGCAAGCATCGGCTCCGCAACCGATTGACAAGCGGAAAACTTTTTATAACTGCGAACGAAGAGTACGCACTCGCGGCTTAAGCCGCGCCCTTGCTTGACTGATTCCGCCTGTCAGGTCAAGGTCAAGGGTCAATAACAGGCTACCGCGTTTGAGCGCACTGTAGAGCGCGGAAAATTCCAAAGTGCTGGATTTTGCAGAGGTTGTTGTTGAACTTTGCAGGGTCGAGATTAATCAGCAACTGAGCTTGGAGAAATTTTTTCGTCTTCATTTTCGGACGGGGAGGGCGGTACTCCCCCACTTCCACCATAAAGACAACAACAGCCCGAAGGTTAAGACCCTCGGGCTTTTTCGATTACGTTTTAAGTATTCGTGTACGGCGTGGCGATTCGTGCGAAAGTTCGTCCGCAATAACAAGGCTCGCTCATGCGTCGCACTGCCTGCCCCGTTCGGTAGCGAATCAGCGGGATAGCCTGCGCGGTGAGCGTGGTGACGACCAATTCGCCCATGCAGTCATTTTCTTCGATAACTTCGTCGCTGTTGAACTTGAGCAACTCGAAAAGGTAATGATCTTCCTGCACGTGCTGACCGACGGTTTCTTCGCATTGAAAAATCATTGCGGCATTACCGATTTCCGGCGGCGCGAACAAATTAAAAAATTTCGTGGACGTGCGCTCTTCAAGCAGGTGTTGCATCGGGTTTTGAATGTTGTTCGGATTTATGCAGATGATTTTCGACAGTGGGTAGTCCGTTAAATTTCGTTCTTCCGACTGCATTTGGACAATCAGTTGCATGACGAATTGCGGCGTGCTGATGAGCGTGTCCACGCTGAAAGAGTCCATTAATTCCATCCACCGGCGAAGATTCGTGCCGAACGGGACGACGGTGACGCCGAGCGATTCGAGAGCGTAAAGCGTGTCCAAAAATCGGCTGTCCGTCAAATCGCCTTGAATGCCCACCACCGAGCCGCGCAAAACGTCCGCCGCAGTAAGACAACGAATCATCATGGCGACGTTGTTTTGAATGTCGCCCTTGGTGTACAGGTTCGTTATCTTCCCGAAAAGTTCGTCGTGGTGATTTATC
>CAMUZL010000001.1 GCA_947165185.1 uncultured Selenomonadales bacterium | reverse complement strand
CCTGTCCGACGGGCATGGGCACTTCGCGACTTTTGGCGAGCCGTCTGCGCGCAAATTTCCCGACAATCAAAATCGTTGACGAAGTTCCGATTCTCGAATTGACCGCCGAATACATTGCCGCGAAAGATTTCGACTTCATTATTTCAACCGTGCCGATTCCCCGCGCAAAATGTCGCGTTTTGGTTGTGAGTGCCGCGCTGATTGACGAAGACCGAAAAAAAATTGACGCGGAACTTTCGCGCCAGAACAAAAAATTTTTGGGCAGTGCCGAAGAAATTGAGCCGCGCCCGCCGTTTATCGACGCGTTGACGAAATTGACTTCTTACGGGCGAGCGATTTTGCAACTCATGACGAATTATTTTTTCGTCCGCAAAAACATTTCAGACATCAACGAGGCCTGCGAACTTGCGGGAAATTTGGCGGGCAAAGACATTCAAACACGCGAAGAAATTTCTAAATCGTTGCTTCTGCGCGAAGATGCCGGCTCCACGCTGATTGTCGGGCGGCATATGATTTTGTTGCACTGCAAAAGTGCTGCGGTTAAAGCGGCTTCGTTCGGGATTCTTCAACTCGGCGACGGCTTTGAATATCCTGCGGGCGGCGAAGTCGTGCGCACGGCGATTGTGTTGCTTGCCCCGCTTGACGCCGACGAATATGCGCTGGAAACTATCGGGCACATTGCGTCCGTGTTGCTTGATCGCTGGGGTTTTATCGAAATTCTTCACGAAGGCGACGGCGAGGAAATTCGCCGCGAGGTGCTGAAAATTTTCGAGGACTTTTATCGAGCGAAGCAAAAAGAATTACTTTGACTTTTGGAGGTTTTTAACTTGAGCAATTTAACTTTGGAACGAGCGAAAGAAATTTTGAGCAAGCACGTCACCGAGCCGCATTTGTTTGTACACGCGGCGGCGGTCAGTGCGGCAATGGGCGCGTTGGCTGAACATTTCGGCGGCGACAAAGAGCACTGGTCGGCTATCGGCTACCTTCACGACGTGGACTTTGAAAAATTCCCCGACGAACATTGTCAGCACGTTCGCGAACTTCTTGAGCCCGAAGGAATTTCCGAAGACGACATCACCACGATAATTTCGCACGGCTACGGCTTGACGGGCGCGGACATCAAACCCGAAACCGATTGCCAAAAAAGTTTGTTCGCCGTCGACGAACTTACGGGCATTGTTCACGCTTACGCGCTCATGCGTCCCGAAAAAATGGCGGGCATGTCCGTCAAAAGTCTCAAGAAAAAATTCAAGGACAAACGTTTTGCCGCAAAATGTGATCGCGAAGTCATTCAGCGCGGCGCGGACGATTTGGGGCTTGAGCTTGGAACTTTGATGGAACTTTGCATTAAAGGCATGAGTGAACGCGCCGACGAACTTCAGCTTTGAAATATTTTTCGGCAAAAAAATTTCCCCGTCGATTGTGGCGGGGATTTTTTGTTATGAAATTTCGGTGACGCCTCGGAAAAAATGTCCGCGAGTAAAATTTTCAATCTCCGTGCCGCCGAACTTATAAGCGCGAACAATTTTTGAAGTTTCTTCGTTCGACAGTGCGCGGCAGTCAATGCGAATTCGCGCCACGCCGTCAAATTCGTTGCGGTGCTCAATCATCGATAAAGTTTTCGCGTTCAAAATGTGCATTCGACAAAATTGGTCGGTGACGACAGGAAATTTTTCGCCCATGCGGTCGCGCAGAAAAAATTTTTTCGTGCGACAAACGTGCGGGCAATTTTTTTTGTCCAAACCGCCGAGAAAACTTCCGAGCATGCAATAAGCCGAAATCATCAGTTCTTGCCGCCCGTGGACGATACACTCGACGGGCAACGGGGAAATTTTCGCCAGTGCTTTGACTTGCGCAAGATTTAATTCGGGCGACAGCGTCACGCCTTTAACGCCGATTGAACGCAAAAAATTTATCGTCGCGGCGTTGAAAACTATCAGCGAAAAATCCGTGCGAATTTCGGCGGCGGAAAATTTTTTCGCGAGGCTGAGCGTGCCGAGGTTGTGAATATAAATCGCGTCGACTTCGGCGGGCAAAATTTTTTCGAGCGCGGATATTTCGTGTTCACGGACGAGACGCGGTGTCGACAGTGAAAATTTTTTCCCGCGAGCGTGTACAAGTTCAATCGCCGCCGAAAGATTTTTGACGGGCTGATTCGTGAAAGTTTCGCCGCCGAATAAAATTTCGTCTGCGCCCGCGTCCAGTGCGATTTTAATTTTTTCGGGTGTGTCGACTTGCGCGACGATTTTTGTAGATTCAAATTCACACGGCGGGAAAATTTTTCGGGCAACGGGTTTGACGACTGCACGCGAAAATTTTTTCAGCCGCAAAGTTTCCAGTTCGTCGACAACTTTTCGGCGCACGTCGTTCAGTTCGCTGACAGGCACCATTAAATTCGCGTCAATGTCGGCAGAAATTTTTCCAAGCGCGAAAATCGAATTGCCGAGCCGTCCTATTTGTTTGGCGAGCGTCTCCGAAGTCAGCGGGCGATTTTTGGCGCGTTCGCAGATAAAATTCGTCCGAGCCGTCGCGGAATTCCCGTCGGCGTCCGTCAACGTCAAAGTCAACGCGTCGCCGATTTTCGCGGTGATTTTTGCGTCGACAGAAATTTTCCGCACGGGCGAGCCGGTAAAAAATTTTCGGGCTTCGGCAGTCAATTCCGCGTCAAAAATTTTAAATGCTCTGTCGTGAACGCGCACGCCGCGAGTGTTCGGGACTTTCAACGTGCATTTATCGCCGTCAATCGAAAAATCTTCCGCCGTGAACGTGACGCGTCCGCCGACTTTTACCCAAATTTCAATTTGATCGCCCGCGTGAATTTCGTCGGCAAGTTTCAAAATAATTTTGTCGCGTGTGACTTCAACGACGCGCCCGCTTAAAACGCCGCGATTGTTCGGGCGGGTGTCGCTGATTAAATTTTTGCCGGGATTTTTTTCGAGATAAGCCGTGGTGAAGTCGCGGTTAAAAATCTGCGCGAGCTTGCGATTATCTTCGGGCGTCGAAAATTTTTTGTCGAGCGCGTCCCGATAAACTTTAACGACGGTGGCAACATATTCGGGGCGTTTCATGCGGCCTTCAATTTTCAGCGAAGTCACGCCCGTTTCAACGAGTTTCGGCAATAAATCGAGCGTGTTTAAATCTTTCGGGCTGAGCAAAAATTTTCCCGCGTCGCTCAAAAGATTTTGTCCGCGTTCGTCGACAAGCTCATAAGGCAGGCGGCACGGCTGAGCGCAACGCCCGCGATTTCCGGAACGCCCGCCGATTAGCGAACTCATCAGGCATTGTCCCGACCAGCACACGCACAACGCGCCGTGAATAAAAATTTCGGTCTCAATCGGTGACGCGTGACAAATTTTTGAAATTTCGTCGAGCGTCATTTCGCGGCTCAAAACTGCGCGGGAAAATCCCAGCTCCGCCAAAGCTTTGACGCCTTCGAGGTTGTGAATCGACATTTGCGTTGAGGCGTGCAACGGAATTTCGGGCGCGACTTCTTTCGCAACGGACGCAACGCCCAAATCTTGAATCAACAGCGCGTCGACGTTCGCACGCCGCAAAAATTTCAGATACTCCGCCAACTCGTCAAGCTCCGAATCCGCGACGATTGTGTTTGTCGTGACGTGAATCGCCGTGCCGCGCAGGTGAGCAAACTTGACGGCGTCAATCAACGTGTCGCCCGCAAAATTTTCCGCGTAAGCCCGTGCACCGAATTTTTCGCCCGCAAGATAAACGGCGTCGGCTCCGGATTCGACAGCGGCCTTGAGTGCCTCGAAACTTCCCGCAGGTGCCAAAAGTTCAGCCAAAAATTTTCCCTCCGATTAATATTCGTTCGCCAAAGGATCTTCGCCGTAATCGTTCCAACCGTTGGTGCCCGGCGCAAGCCACATGTAAAACGCAAAAATTATGTTGACGAGCGGGACAAGCGACAACAGCAAAAACCAGCCGCTTTTATTCAAATCGTGCAGGCGACGAATGCTGAGCATAATTCCGCCGATACCCGCGACGAGCGAACAAATTCCCGCCGGCACCACTACCAAAAAACTTTCGGGGTTGCCGAACAGTACTTGCCCCACAAGAGCGAATGCAAGGCTAATCAACGCGGAAGCCAGCGCAAGAATCACTTGAGATTTAAAATAGCGCAACATTTTTGCCCAAGTCGTGCAGGCGGCGAATCATCAACATGACGTTGCCCGCGCCCGCGATTAACGCCCACATCAAAGTTACCAGCATGACGGCAGGGCTTTCGTGGTTGCCCGTGAAAAACGTCAGCATCGACGACATCACGAAAGTTGAAATGCTCGCGACGATTGCCAACAGAATCATATATTTCAGATAGCGCAAACGATTTAATCGCCCGTCCGTCCGAAAAATTTCGTTAAAGATGCTCAAAAAGTTTGCCTCCCGAAAAATTTACAGCGATTTGGATTTTTCCGTTGCCGCAAGAACCGCCTCGATAAACGAACTGCGCACGCCGCCGCGTTCCAAAACTCGCACGCCTTCAATCGTGGTGCCTGCGGGGCTGGTGACTTTGTCGCGCAAAACGTCGGGATGTTCGCCCGCCAAAACCATTTTAGCCGCGCCGAGCAAAGTTTGTGCCGCAAGTTCAATCGCCATTGCCCGCGACAAGCCCGCCGCAACTCCGCCGTCAGCAAGCGCGTCAATCGCCAAAAACGCAAATGCGGGGCCGGAACCGCTCAAACCCGTCACCGCGTCCATCAAATTTTCGTCGACTTCGACAGCCCGACCGAGCGTCAACCAGAAATTTTTTATCGCGTCGCCGGAATCAAAAGCTTTGGCGTTGAGCGCGTAAGCCGTCATGCTTTCGCCGACGGAGACCGCGACATTCGGCATCAGGCGCACGATTTTATTTTCGGGCAAAAATTTTTCGACCGTCGCGATTTTCAAGCCTGCAACCGTGTAACTGACAATCGTCGACGCGGGAATTTTGCCCGTGAGCGATTTAAAAACTTTTTCGGCGTCTTTGGGCTTCACGGCGACAATCAAAAGCTCAATTTTGTCCAAAAAGTTCGCCTCGGACGAAACTTTGATGCCGTAACGAACAATTAACTCCGCCGCACGCGCTTCACGACATTCCGCGACGAAAATATTTTCCTGATCAAAAGTTTTGCCGCAAATCCCGCGCAGAATCGATTCCGCAAGGGCTCCGCCGCCGATAAATCCGACAGTTTTCATGATTTTTTTGCCTCCCCATCAACAAATTCAATGCTTTCGAGTAAATTTTCCACTTGACCGCGTATCGCCGCCAAATAAATCGCGTAAAGTTTTTTCTGTTCGGCAAGTTCGTCCTCCGACAAGCCGACCGTGCGTTTCTTGCGCGCCAATTCATTTATTCGAGCCAAAAGTTCGGGCGTTATCATTTAAAATGCCTCCGACGAAAATTTTTTCGGCAGTATAGCACGCGGGAAAATTTTTGTCACTTGACGGCGAAAAATTGTCTTCACGAAAACTTTTTTGCGATTAAATCCCCATGGATCATAGTCAATAAAGTGGACAGGAAATCAGATGGTAGAGAAAAAAATATCTTCAAAAATATTGGGGGAAAGAAAATTGATGGCGAAATGAGGTCGCTTGCTGTTGTAAAAGCTCTCAATATACCCAACTTTTATTCGGCTCGTTTGGATTGAATGACTTTTAGCACCCTGCAGAGCGTTTTTATTTTGTGCTCAAAGCGGAGGCGGTGAACCGCATTTAACCTTTGTCGAACTGTGGCGTGAATATAGCAATCGCTTTTTTTTTAATGAGGTTTTCCTCTTCGAGTTGAGCCGGACGTTTTTGCAAGGCTTTGACCTGTTTGGTCGTGAGAATTTCGCCGCCGCCGACTTTTTGGCAGAAATTGGGCGCAGCTTTCGCAAGAAACGCCGGCACAATCGGCAAAGTTTTGGGAGCTGCGGGCGCGGTTGTTGCCGTCGGTTTGGAAGTCAAAGCCGCCAACGATGCCCAAGAGCTTAAAGAACTTTTGCAGACCGAACGTCAAAGAATCATGAAAAATTTTGACGCCGTTGCAGACGAAATTTATAACGCGATGAACGACAACGCAAAACTTTGGGCGGAAAAAAATATCGGCGCGGTTGTCACCGAATGCGACAAGGCAATTAAAGCCGTCAACGTCGAACGCGAACAAATCAAAATTAAATCCGACAATCTCAGCCGACTGCTCAGTCGGACGGAAGATTTAATCGCGGAAATTTCTTCGCCAAAAAATTAACCGTTGTCTTGAAAAATTTTCAGCCGTACCTGACGAGGTGCGGCTTTTTTCGTAAAAAAATCGCGACGTTAATCGCGTTATAAACTAGTCCCTAGTCCCCGGCTCCTAGTCCCTACAAAAGATTTTTGCTGTAGTATTCGCCGACCTGCCGATAATCGTTGATTGTGTTTTCGCCGCGCTCAAGGGCGATTAATCCCGTGCGAATAACTTCCAAAATTCCGTAGGGCGCGAGCAACCGCGTAAATGCCGTGACTTTTTCGTCGTTGCCCGTAATTTCAAAGATAAGTGTCGTCGGCTGAACGTCGACAACGTGAGCGCGAAAAAGTTCCGCCATTTTCAAAACGTCGAGGCGCGTGGTGTCGTCGGCGGAAACTTTAATCATCGTCATGCCGCGAGTGACCGCCGTCGCCGAATCAAGACGCTGAACCGCCTGAACGACGGGCATTTTCTCCAGTTGCTTAATGACTTGATCGATATAATTTGCGTCGCCGTGCACGACAACCGTTATTCGCGAAAATTCGGGCGATTGCGTTATCCCGACCGAAAGACTGTCAATATTAAATTCGCGGCGGCTGAACATGCTTGCCACGCGCACGAGGACGCCGGGTTGATTTTCGACGTAGACCGACAAAACGTGCTTCATGAGTTGCCGACTCCTTCCAAAAAAAATTTCACGGCGAATAGTAACACGCTTCAAATAAAGTTTCAAGGCGGTTGCGTCGACGCGAAAATTTTTATAAACTGTCTGCGAAGATAGCTTTCAGCTTTCAGCTTTTAGCTTTCAGCTGTTAGCAAAGTTTTTCGGGAGGGAACGGCTATGGCGACTCAACAGGACGTTATAAAAAATTTCATGGCGATTTTGGACACGACGACCGAAAAAGGCGAAGACGCTTTGGACGCGGCGATTTCGGCTGTCTCGAATTTTTCAAGCTACGCGGATTTTCGTGCGCAACTTTTGAGCGATTGCAAAACTGCGGGCAGTGCCGATAATTTTTTGCGAAATTACTGCGGAATAATTTTGGACAACTCCGACACGGGCGCGATAACCGGCGCGGACGCGGGCGGCTCGACTGTCAAGACTGCTGAATCAATCGTGCCCGAAAGCAGCGCGCTTATAAATTTCACGGGCGATTCTTTCACGACGAACGGACTGACCGTCAAGCTGGGGCAAGTCGATTCCGAGGGCAAAACCGTTGCAAGAAGTTTCAGCGACTTGAGCGACAACGAAATTTATATTTGGCAGTCGTTTTACACGTGGTGGCTTGCGGGCGGACTTGACCTCATTGCCGAAAGTTACGGTGAAAATTACAGCTTCACTTCCAAAAGTTCCGCCGTCACCAAAACGCTTTGGGTTGTCCTTGCCGACGAAGGCGCGGGCTCTTTGGCGGTGACGTGGGGCGGTCCCGGCAACGCGCAGAAATCCACGAACGATTTAAAGCTCCACATCAACACGTACTATTACGGAAATGTTTCGGGCGAAGACGGCGAGTCGAACAACGGGCAAAAATATCTCGACCGAACAATCGCGCACGAATTGACCCATGCCGTCATGCGTGCGAATATCGATTGGTTTGATTATCTGCCCGCGTTCCTCAAGGAAGGTATGGCGGATTTAACGCACGGCATCGACGACACGCGCTCGGCTTCGCTGAAAACTTTGGCAGGCTCGTCAACGAAACTTAGTCAAGCGATTGTCTTGAACACGAACACCGTCAGCGTTTCGGGCGTCACTTCGGCGAGTTACGCGGGCGGATATATTTTCCTGCGCTACCTTGCTTATCAGGCTGCCAACTCGACCGGCACGGGCACGGTGAGCGGCGGCACGGACAACGACACTGTGGCGAGTACAACTTTGACCGTCACAGACTCGACAAGTTCGCCCGTCACGATAAATTCCGCGATTAAAGTTGTTGACGCCTCCACGCGCACGAAGGCAGTTAAAATTACGGGCAACGCGCTTGCCAACACAATCACGGGCGGAAAAAATTCCGACACGCTCGACGGCGGCAAAGGCGACGACGTTTTGACGGGCGGCACCGGCGCGGACATTTTCATTTGGAGCGCGGGCAACGATACCGTCACGGACTACGGCACGGGCAACGACAAAATTTCAATCGGCTCGGCTCAGCTGAAAAATTTCGGCGCGAACGGCGATGATTTTGTTTTTGAATTTGATAACGGCTCGTTGATTTTGACGGGCGCGGCGGACAAAAAAATTTCCGTCACTTCCGGCAAAATTTATTCGGACGACGGGATTTTTAATTCGGCGGGCACTTCCGTCACGTTGAGCGCGTCGACAAAAAATTTCGCGGCGGATTCAAAAGTTGTCACGATTGACGCGGGCTTGACTTCAAACGCGACAATCAACGGAAATTCCATAGCCAATAAAGTTTCACTCGGCGCGGAAAATGTTTTCGTCTGGGCAAAAGGCGGCAACGACACGCTTTACAATTTCGGCACGGACGATTTAATTTCAATCGCGGGCGCGGTTTCGGACGGCTCTGTTTCAAGCGGCACAACTTATTTAAAAGTCGGCTCGAATAAAATCACCGTCAAAAATTCTTCGCTCGTCACGTTCGCCGATTCAAGCGGCATAAAAATTTTCGACAGCGGAATTTTTTACGACGCGGCAAAAACTTCCGCAACGCTCGGCTCGTCGGCAAGCAACTACACGGCGGAGGACGGAATTATTTCCATTATCGGCAATTCCAAAGCCAACAAAATTATTTCAAACGCGGCGGGCGCGACTTTGACGGGCGGCACGGGCAACGACACCTTTGTCACGGCGGGCGGCAACGATTTCATCACAGATTACGGCACAGGTTACGACAAAATTTCGTTGAGTTCGTCACTCGAAAATTTTTCCGTCACGGGCGGAAATGTTGTGCTCAACCTTGCCGAAGGTTCAGTGACGATTGCCAACGGCGCGGGCAAAAAAATTTCTCTCGTTTCGGGCGGCAAGACCACGGCGAATATTTTCACGGACGACGAAATTTTAAACACGGCGGGCACGGCGGTTACCTTGAGCGCGTCGACGAAAAATTACACGGCGGATTCAAACATTGTCACGATTAACGCGGGCTTGACTTCAAACGCGACGATTAAAGGCAATTCCAAAGCGAACAAAATTTACCTCGGCGACGAAAATATTTTTATCTGGGCGAAGGGCGGCAACGATACTTTGATGAATTTCGGCGCGGACGATAACTTATCAATCACGGGCGCGGTTTCGGACGGCTCCGTTTCAAGCGGCAACACTTACTTAAAAGTCGGCTCAAAAAAAATCACCGTCAAAGATTCGTCGACAGTCACCTTTACGGATAATGACGGAACGAAAATTTTTGACGGCGGAATTTTTTACGACGCGGGCAAAACTTCCGCGACGCTCGGTTCGTCGAAAACCAATTTCACCGCAACGGGCAACGTCACCGACATCACCGGCAACGCCAAGGCCAATAAAATTTACGCGGGCGACGCAGGTTCGACAATCAACGGCTGTGCGGGCAACGATTCACTTTGGGGCGGCGACGGCTCCGACACGTTCGTTTACTTCGCGAACAGCGGCACCGATAAAATTTTCGACTTCGCGGAAGATGATCTGTTGCAAATTCTCAACGCGGACGGCTCAACGGGCAAGTTCACCAAGGCGACATTTTCAAGCAGCAATCTGACGCTCAACGTTAAAGGCGGCGGCAAAATTATTTTCAGCGGCGTTGATTCTTCGTCGACCTTCAATATCAACGGCGAAATTTATCACATCAACGGCAAGACGCTGAGCAAATGACACACGACACAATTCCGAAACTTTTCGATACCGGCTGAATCGTCGACAGCCCGCCGAAAAATTTTTGGCAAAAAAATATCCCGTCGCCGTGACGGGATAATAATCACGCAGATCGTGCGCTTATATAAAATTTGCCTTGACATACTCCCCACGGCAAAAGCCGGCGGATTCCGTTATCAACAACCAAAGCTTCTAATGAAAGCGAAGTCTGATGGGGTCTCCTCCATCTTGGCGTTGTGGTGGGCGACAGGGGTCGAAAGGCTCGGCCGCTGCTACAGCTGTTTTACTGGTCGTCCGGGTAGAGTTTGAACTGCCTTTAACGACTGGTCTGTCCCCAAAAATTATTCACCACTCATATTCAAAAAATTTTTCTTATTATATAAGGACGATTAAAGCATGACAAGAATTTTTTTGTGCCACTTCATATCTTTCGTGGCGCATTATTGGTAAAGCCAAATTAATACCTCTCAAAAAAAAATAAGCCGCCGAAAGAATCCTGCGACTTCGTTTCAATCCGATTGCCGAACGTTTAAATTTCTTCCACGTCTTCGGGGTGTTTCTTGATATAATCGCGGTACTTGTTGTATTCGTCCTCGAAAGATTTTTCTTCGGCGGCGGCAAGCTGAAATGACATCATCGCCACCGACATGATGCGGGCGATTTCGTGAGCCTCGAAAGTTTCAACCAGTCGGGAAATTGTGCGCGCCGTCTCGTCAAGCAATTCTTGATCGTCGGCTGCAAAACGATTTAACAAAAGCATGTCGAACATTTGTTGTTCGAGAGCCGACCAACCGAGTGCAATGCCCGCGTTGGAATGCGGAATGCGGTCGTGCATGTTGAAATCGGAATCGTCTTCGCCTATCTCCGGAATATAAACTTCTTCTTCGTCATCAAAGCGCGGTCTGAGCATAAAAGAACTCCCCCCGAAAAAATTATTGAAAAATACACCGTGCGTATTGTACTATAAGAACGAGCGAAATGTAAAGCAAAAGCGGAGGTCGGTCATGCAAAAAATTTTGTTGGGGGTGGGCGTTTCGCTGATTCTGCTGGGAATTTTCGGCGCAAGCTACACTTGGCATTATGACCACCGCGAAGCCGACACTCTGGACAAGTACGCGGCGACGGAATTTCAAGTTGCCCGCGACGGCGACGGAAATTGGGAAAGTGCAACGCTGAGTTTGTGGGATTATCGTTACGACAAGTCGAAACTTTTAAACAAGGCGATTCTTTTCACGGACGGCGCGCCGTGGGAGTTGGATATTATCACGAAACAAACTTCCAAAGGTTTGCGCAACGAAAATAAATTTTTTGTTCACCTGCCGAAATCGAGCTTGAAAGATTTGCTTGTCGCCAAAGAAGTGCGCGTAAAATTTTATTACGACAACGGGCAGTCGATTGATTTGCCGCTGAGCAAAAAAGATTTGCTGGCGTGGCAACGGAAATTGCGCTGGTAGTTTTTATGTTACTTTTCTTTGACGGCAAAGACCCGCTTTAAAAGCGGGGGGAACAGTTTGGATAGCCGATTCGCCTTTTAAACGAAAACGCCAACCCAAATTGGATGCAACGTCTACGTTGCCGCCTACGCGGCGGGCGAGGACTGCGTTTTCGTAAATCCTAAATGTTGTCGTGAAACTTTTTGGCCGACGGAATTTGCGTCACGCAAATGCGTCGGCAGAGGCCGTCATCCGTGACGGCCTCTTTTGGTTGCGATAATTTAATTTTTAGTCGCGAATCAGTTCTTGCAAAGTTTTGTAAAGTTGTTCGGGGTCGACGGGCTTCGTTAAGTGCGCATTCATGCCGGCTTTCAGTGAGCGTTGAACATCTTCGTCAAAGGCGTTGGCAGTCATTGCGATAATCGGCACGGTTTTGGCATCGGGGTGGTCGAGTTCGCGAATCGCGGCGGCGGCGGCCAATCCGTCCATGACGGGCATTCGGATATCCATTAAAATTGCGTCGTAAAGTTTCGGCGGTGACGCGGCAAATTTGTCGACGGCAATTTTCCCGTTCTCCGCCATATCCGAGACCATTCCGCGCATTTCCAAAATCATCATCATGATTTCGGCGTTGACGGGCATATCTTCGACGACGAGAATTTTTCTGCCTTCAAGCGCGGCAAGTTTCTTTTCGGGCTGAATTTGTTTCTTGCGGTGGAACGCCTGTTGGAATTCGTACAAAACATTTGCGGCGTTGAGCGGCTTCGCCATGAAAGTATCGACGCCCGCTTTAACAGCTTCGTCCTCGACTTCAAACCAATCGTAAGCCGTCAGCACGATAACCGCCGTGTCGTTGCCCAAAATTTTGCGAATCTCGCGGGTCAGCGAAATTCCGTCTTGTTCGGGCATAAGCCAATCTACCAAAATCAAATTGTAATCTTCGCGGCGGGCGTGGCGCAGTTGAATCAGTTCCAAAGCTTCCTTGCCACTCGCGCAGGTTTCCGCCGAAATGCCGACTTCCTCAAGCACGGATTTTGCGTGGTCGCGGGCAAGTTGTTCGTCGTCGACAATCAGCACGGAAAAATCTTGCGGGCGCATTTCTTCGGAATTGTCGTCGTCACTGCGGCTTGAGTCTTTGAGCGGAACATTGACGGTAAATTCCGTACCGACGCCCTTTTCGGACTCAACGACAATCGAGCCGTTCATCATCTGGACAATATTTTTCGTTATCGCCATGCCGAGACCGGAGCCGCCGTAGCGCGAAGTTGTGGTGTCGTCCTCTTGGCTGAACGGCTCAAAAATTTTCGGCAGATAATCTTTGCTCATGCCGATGCCCGTGTCTTTAATCGTGAAGCGGAAATTCGATTGCCCGTCGTATTGCGCGGTGCATTCAATCAGCAGAGAAACTCTTCCGCCCGTGTCGGTGAACTTGACGGCGTTGCCCAAAATGTTAATCAAAACTTGTTCAAGTTTTGTATCGTCGCCGATGTAATATTTGCCGATTGAGCCGCGAGTTTCACAATCGAACGTCAAACCTTTGTCACGGCATTGCCCGTCGACGAGCGTTTTAATTTGGTCGACGAACGACGGGAAAGAAAATTCTTCGTTGCGGAAAGTCATTCGTCCGCTCTCAATCCGTGACATATCCAAAATGTCGTTGATGATTGACAGCAGATAACGTGCGCTTGTGCCGATTTGTTCAAGATGTTTCGTCAGCGTCGGCGACAAATCTTTTTCGTGTAGCGCGATGTTGTCCAGCCCGATAATTGCGTTCATGGGCGTGCGGATTTCGTGGCTCATTCGCGACAAAAAAGCCGTTTTCGCGACGTTGGCTTGTTTGGCTTCGGTCAACGCGGCTTTGAGTCGTTCGTTCTGTTCGATTTGTTTGCGCTGAATTTCGGTCGTGTCGCTCTTGAGCAGGATGAAAAAATCTGCGCGGGGGTCGATTGAATAAAAATCCAGCCGCTTGTAAAAAATTTCTCCGCCGATTTTACACGCAATGTTGACGACGTAAGGTTCAGACTTCGCGATATTTTTCTTGACGGCGTCGAAAGTCAAAGCTTCGCGAAGATTTTTTTTGACTTCGTGATCGCCTTCAAGCACGGGATAAACTTGGTTGCGCAAATATTCTTCGTAAATTCCTTCGCGGGTATGCGGAAAAATGCTGCCTTTGCCGATTAAAGCCGCGTCGCCGACAACCACGCTGTATTTTTCGTTCGCAATGTACGCAACCATGTCGAATTGCCGCGCCAAAATTTTATCGAGCAGGGCACCTTCAACTTTCTCCTTGCCGGCTTCCTGTTCGGCGATAAAAATAATAATTTCGTTTGAAATCGGGTGACGCGTGAAGACCGCCCGATAATGCACGTAACAATAATGCCCGTCCTTGCGCCGCGAAAATAAATACATTGCCAGCGAAGTTTCGCCGCGCAAAAATTTTTCTTTGATTCGGTCGCGGTTGAACGTCGCCAAAAAATTTTCGCGCTCCTCGTCAATCGGATAATTTTTCGCACGCAAATTAATCAGCTCCGAATACGGGCGAATCACCGAATCCGTGCCGAATAAATCTTTGCCTTGAATATCTTCGACTTTGTTGCGGGTGAGGTTGACGCGGAACATCGACAGCGTTTTTTCGTTGGCGCGATAAAAATTGTCGCCGACAGCCATGTAAGTCGTTTGAAGGCGTTGCGCGTAAACTTTCAGGCTCGTCACGTCAAAAAATGTGCAATAAACGTAATGTTCGCCGAAATCGTCAACGAAAGTATAATTCACGTTGCACCAAACGACGTTGCCTTTCGCTGTGATCTGGCGAATCGTCAAATCTTTCGTGCTCTCTTCGGAAACGCGGCGGCGCAACATTCGCTTGACGGCAAGTCGGTCGTCGGGGTGCGTGAAGGCGATAACTCCGCGCCCGTTCAAAAGTTTCAACGCGTCGTCAACGGAACATTCCATCATGCGGGCGAAATTTTTCGACACGAAAATTACTTCCAAACGTCCGCCGATATTTTCGCGCATGAGTATTGACGCGCCCTCCATTTGACGAATCGAACGCAAAAAATGTTCCTGCGCGGAAATTTTTTCGTACTCTGAAACGTTCGTCAAAAAAAATCCGACATAAGGCGCGGGCAACTCGTTCATCGGCTGAAAATGCACGCAAAGCTCACCGCGACGCAAAGTTTTCAAAAACGCTTGCGACGGCGTCAAAATTTCGTTGCTTGCCAAACCGTTTTCAATGACCAACTCGCCGACAAAATCTTCAACGCGCCCGAATGTGTGCCAAATGTGCGCAAAAGCTTCATTGCCGAAAACAATCCGATAGTCGCGCAAAGAACCGCCGATATTTAAAACAGGCTCGCAAATGATTGCGGCGATTGTAATTTCATTAAATTTCGCAGTGTCAAACGGCAATGAGCTGTTCATAATCGTTCCCTCGCTGTCGGAAAAAAATTTGGCCGAGACTCGTTACGAATCTCGACCGCAATTATAGCAGGAATTATCAATTCGTGCAGGAAATTTTTCGTCATTTCATATGTCCCAATTTCCGAGCGGCTCCATCACCGTTTATGTTTAAAAAAAGCCCCCGCGAATTCCATATGCGCGGGGGTTTATTTTAACATCGCAGGTTAATCCAAGCGGATGCAACGTCACGTTGCTTTGGTCGCCCAAATCGCGAAGAGCGGCACCGAATCATAATCACAACGCGAATCTTTTTGCACGAACGCCGAAATATCTTCGTCGAGCGTCACGGAAAAATTTAAACCTTCCAAAAAGCCCGCGTCCCAAAACGGACGACGTTGACGACTGATTTTCAGCGAATTTTTTATCGCGTCGCACTCGTCAAGAAGTTTTTCGCCGATTTCAGTCCAAATCGTCACTCCGTCCGAAAAATTTTGGTCGCCGTAGTCCGAATCGAAATTCATCAGCACGCCGCCGACTTTCAAAACGCGGAACCATTCGCGATAAGCTGCCTTGACGTTCGGCAATGTCCACGTCAAATTTCGGGTAACAATCGCGTCAAAAGTTTCGTCGGGAAAATCCAAAGCTTGAGCATTCATTCGACGAAAGTCAGCCGAAAGTTTCAGTTCACGCAGATTTTTTGCCGCTTCACGCAACATTTTCGTCGACATATCAATTCCGGTGACTTCGTGTCCGAGTTTTGCAAGAATCGCCGCGAAAAATCCCGCGCCGGTGCCCGCGTCTAAAATTTTCAGGCGCCGACTTTCGGGCAAGTTTTGACGAAAAATTTTTTCCCAAGCAAGCCCGTCGACGCCGTCAAGCTCCATTCGCCGCGTTTTGCTGAAATTTTCGCTACGTTCGTCCCAATAATTTTCAATTCGTCTCAAAGTTTCCATTTGACACCTCCGAAAGTTTGCCGTCGCGCAGTTCAAGCACTCGATCTGCAATTTTCGGCAAAATATTCAGCTCGTGCGTGATAAACAGGCACGCAATTTTTTTTTCGACGCAAAGTCTTTTTATCAGCGCGACAATTTGGGCTTGAATCGTCACGTCAAGCGCAGAAGTCGCCTCGTCGCAGATTAAAAGTTTCGGATTTATCGAAATCGCCCGCGCAATCGCCGCACGTTGACATTCGCCGCCGGAAACTTCACGCGGATAACGTTCGGCATAATTTTTCGGCAATCCGACTTCGATTAACAGATTTTCGACGCGTTCGCTAAAATTTTGCTTGCCGACGAAATTTTTTATCGGTTCGGCAATACTTTCGCCCAATTTTCGGCGCGGGTCGAAAGATTCTTCCGGCATTTGGAAAATCATCTGCATGTTTCGATAAAAATCGTTGCCCGTCGCGTGCGTGATGTCGTTTCCGCACAAAAAAATTTCTCCGTCGTCGCAATCAATCAGTCGCGCAACAATTTTCGCCAAAGTTGACTTGCCGCCGCCGCTCAAGCCGACAATTCCCAAACATTCGCCCGCGTCGACGGAAAAATTCACGTCGTCAAGGACAATTTTTTTGCCGAAAAATTTTTTGACGTGTTTAACTTCCAAAACGCTCATTTTGAAGCCTCAATCAGTTCTTGGGTGTATTTTTCGCGTGGATTGTTAAAAATTTGCTCTCGCGTGCCGAATTCGACGGACAAGCCGCGCCGCAAGATTAAAATTTTATCCGCCATGCGTTTTGCAACGTTTAAATCGTGCGTGACGAGTATTATTGAAATTTTTTCGCGCTCGCGCAGGTTTAAAAGTTCGTTGACGACTTCAATTCGCGTGACGGAGTCGAGTGCGCTGGTCGGTTCGTCCGCAAGCAAAAGTTTCGGTTCCAAAATAGTCGCCGCAAGTATTCCCGCACGTTGCGCCATTCCGCCCGAAAGTCGAAACGGATATTCTTTCAGTGTCGACGCGTCCAAATTTATTTTTCGCATGATGTCAATCGCCCGTTCGCGGAAAAATTTTTCGTCCCAATCGCGATGAGCTTTAACTGATTCAAAAATTTGTTCGCCAATCGTGCGTATCGGGCAAAAACTCGCGCCCGCGTTCTGAAAAACATATCCGATTGCGTCTCCGGAAAGTTTTCGTCGCTCACCGTCGGAAAGGTTGGTGATTTCACGCCCGTCAAAGCAAATTCTTCCGTCAATCGAAAAATTTTTGCTCAAAAGTCCGCCGATTGATTTCAAAATCGTAGATTTACCGCTGCCCGATTCACCCGCAATAATCAAAATTTCGCCCGCGTCGACAGAAAAATTTATTGCGTGCAAAATTTCTTTGCCGTCGACTTCAACGCGCAAATTTTCAACCGTCAAAAGATTTTCGGGCATTAAATCACCTCGACGCGATTTTAAATGACTTTTGACAAAAAAATAAGCCCCAAGCGGGGATACAAATTAAAATTTTTCTCTCCGAACACGTAGAGAATTTTTTATTTCTTGTCGAGATCCGCCGTAATTTCGTAATAATCGGACGGGTGCGCGGTGAAGCCTTCGACGTTCGGTTTCATGACGAAAGACATTTTCAAATGCGAAGCGTAAATCAACGCGCAGTCATCCAAAACTTTTTGCGACATTTTAATTACAATGTCTGAACGTTTTTCCGCGCCGAAAGTGTTGTGCAGTTCGTTTTCAAGCGCAGAAATTTCCGCGCTGTCATAAAAACCCGCGTTATCGACCGCGCCCGCGACAATGTGGCTCGTGAAATAATATTCGCCGTCGCCCGTCGGTGCCGTGACAATCGCCTTGCTGAAAATGTCGTAGTCGCCATTCTTGAGGAAAGTTTTGTAATTATCGGTGGCGTTGACGTTGAGTTTCACGCCGATTTGTTTCAAACTTGCCTGCGCGGCTTCAGCCAAAAGCGGAAGTTCCTGCCGTGAAGTGTAAGTCAGCCAACGCAATTCGAGATTTTTGCCGTTTTTGTCGACATAACCGTCGTTATCTGTGTCAATCCAGCCAGAATCCGCCAAAAGTTTTTTCGCGGCGTCGAGATTAAATTTTTCCGCGTGAACTTTATCGCCGCCGAAAGATAAATTCGCGGGAAATGCGCCGACTGCGGGCGTGCCGTTGCCGTTGAGCAAAACTTTACAGAAATTTTCCTTGTCAATCGCCATCGAAATTGCTTTTCGGACGTTTAAATCTTGAAGTTCGGGCGTTTTGAAATTGAAGGCCGCCTGATAAACCCGCGACGTATTTGCCTGTGAAATTTTGTAGTCATTTCCGCCGAAAAGTTTCAAACTTGAGTAAGGAAGTCCCTGCACCGCGTCAAGTTCGCCATTTTGCATTGCCATCGTGAGCGTATCGCCGTCGGTAATGCTTTTGACGACGATTTTATCGAGTTTCGGCTTGACGTTGCCCCAATAATTTTCGTTCGGGACAAGCTCAATCTGCGTGTCGGTAACTTTTACGGCTTTGTACGCACCTGTGCCGACGACAATTTTATCTTTGACGCCCGAATCCACGTCGATAATGCAACCGTAAGGGTCACTGAGATAATTTAACAGCGCGGGAACTTTTTCGGCGGATTTTATCGTCACGAATTGCCCGTCGGCCTCAATCGAAGAAATTTTTAAGTCACGCGGAGCGCGGTCGTGATTGGCGATTAACGCTTCCAAACATTTTTTGACAGCCTCGCCGTCGACTTTCTTGGCGTTGGAAAATTTCGCCGCGTCATTGATTTTAATTTTAACGGTGAAGTCGTCGACTTGCTCAAAACTTTCGGCAAGCCACGGCTCAAGTTGCATGTTTTCGTTAAATCGGAAGAGCGTTTCGCCGATACCGTAACGAATTGTCGACCAACCGCTGTAACTTTCGTGAGGATTCGTGCCGACGTTCTCCATTGCGACGCCGTAAGCGACAGTTCCGTAAGTAAAAATTTTTTCGTTGCCCGCAGATTTTTCGCCGCCTTGAGAGCCGCAACCCGTCAAAAGCAAACTCGCCGCGCAGATCGCCGCAAAAAATTTTTTCATGTCAATCACCTCGCCGCGATTGTAAATTACTGCCGAAAAAAAAATAAGCCCCGCTTGGGGATTTCAGCTGAAATTTTTTGTTGCGTAATGTTTTTGAACGCCAAACAAACCGGATGCAACATTACGACGATTTTTAATTCGTTTAAAGAAACATTTCAACGAGCTAAGCAATGTTCAGTTTATTGCGTCCGAAAACGTGGAGATCCACGAACGACATCTTGACGTTGACGATACCGAGTACGGGCTTGCCCAAATTTTTCAGCTGCGCGAGTGCCGCCGCTTCGTCAGCTTGCGGCGCGTCGTTCGTCAAAATGAACAAAATTAAGTCCGCCGATTTCGTCGTCTCGAAAGCAAGTTTGTCGTCTTCCGCTCCGTCGAACGAACAAATTCCGGGCACGTCGAAAATTTTCAGCCCGCGCCAAAAATATGACCGCACGTCGCGAGTTGTGCGTTGTGCGCCGCGCCCGATTGAATCGCCGTTGCCGTGCGTCAAAATTTCCATCAGCGTCGACTTGCCCGCCATTGTTCGCCCGTAAACGACGACAGTGAAATCTTTTTGCCGCTCGTGCAGAATTTCAATGTCGTCACGAATTTTTTTCACGTAAGCCGCCAATTTTTTCAAGTCGCGTTTTTGACGTTCAATCAGCTCGGCATTTTTTATTCGGTACATGCGATTTTGCTCGTGTTCGGCGCGTTCAAGTTTGCGCACTTCGTCAGTAAGTGCGTTTGCAATTTCTTTGTACTGCCGAATCGCAAGCTTGTAGCCGTCCTCGGCGTATTGCCTGCATTGTTGCAAAGTTTCTTACAAATTCATGTTGCACGTGTCCCGCCTTTCACGGCCGAAAAAAAGCCGCACTCTCGACGGAGTACAGCCGTAAATTTTTCGGGAAATTGCTTTACAATTTTTCAATGACGGATTTCATGACGCGGGCAACATTTTCTTTCGTGAAGCCGAATTTTTTAAACAGGACATTTGCGGGAGCCGACGCGCCGAATCCGCTCATGGTGACGGTGTCGCCGTCAAGTCCGACGTAACTGCCCCAGCCGTAATTTGCCGCCGCCTCGACAGCCACACGCGCACGAATTTTTTTCGGCAAAATTTTTTCTCGGTATTCGTCAGATTGTTGCTCAAAAATTTCCGCGCAGGGCAAGGAGACGACGCGCACGAAAATATTTTCTTTGGCAAGTTCGGCTTGAGCGTCAATCGCCGTCGAAACTTCGGAGCCCGTCGCAATTAAAATACCTTGCAGTTCGCCCGCCGCTTCGGAAATGACATAGCCGCCTTTCAACGCGTCTTTGCTTGAGCCGGAAATTTGCGGGACATTTTGGCGCGTCAAAATCAGCGCGGTCGGCGTTTCTTTGGAAGTCAACGCAAGATACCAGCCCGCCGCAGTTTCGGTTGCATCCGCCGCACGAAAGACGTTCAAATTCGGTTGAGCGCGGAGCATTGCAAGTTGTTCAATCGGCTCATGCGTGGGGCCGTCTTCGCCGACGCCGATCGAATCATGCGAAAAAATGTACGTCACGGGAATTTTCATCAGGGACGAAAGACGAATCATCGGCTTGAGATAATCGCAGAACACGAAAAACGTCGCGCAGTACGGTTTCAAACCGCCGTGCAAAAACAGCCCGTTGACAATCGCCGCCATAGCCATTTCACGAACGCCGAAATGCAAATTTCTGCCCGCGTAATTTTCTTTGCTGAAGTCGCCCGCGCCCTTCATGACGGTTTTGTTCGACGGGCCGAGGTCGGCACTGCCGCCAATCAAATTCGGCAATAAATCTTTCAGGTAAGCGATAATGTTGCCGGAACTTGCGCGGGTCGCTTGAATTTTATCGTCGACGCGCCAGAAATTTTCGTCGCTCAAAAGTTTTTCGGCGTTAATCGGCGCAAAGAATTCGTCCCAAAGTTTTTTATCTTCGGGGAATTTCGCGGCGTATTCGTTGAAAAGTTTTTGCCACTGCGATTCAACCTGTGCGCCCGTTTCGGAAAGTTCGCGATAATGTTCGTAAACGTCGGCGGGGATTTTGAAAGTTTCGTCGGGATTTTCCCAGCCCAAAAATTTTTTCAGCGCGATAACGTTTTCTTCGCCGAGCGGTTCCCCGTGACTTGACGCCGAGTCTTGTTTCGGGCTGCCGTAACCGATGTGCGTTTTGACGGTGATAAACGACGGACGATTTTTTTCAGCCTTCGCCGCTTCAATCGCTTTAGCAATTTCGTCAAGATTGTTGCCGTCCTCAACCGTCAACGTCTGGAAACCGAACGCCGCAACGCGTGCCGCAACGTCTTCGGTGAAGGTAATATCTGTCGAGCCTTCGATTGTGATTTTGTTGCTGTCGTAAATGACAATCAGCTTGCTGAGACCGAACGTGCCCGCCAGCGACAACGCTTCGGAAGAAATTCCTTCCATCATGCAACCGTCGCCGCAAAGCGCGAAAGTGTAATGGTCGACAATCGGGAAATCGGGCTTGTTGAATTTCGCGGCAAGGTGAGCCTCCGCCATCGCCATTCCGACAGCCATACCGAGACCGGAACCGAGCGGCCCCGTCGTCGCTTCGACACCGATTGTACGACCGTATTCGGGGTGCCCGGGCGTCGGCGAATCTTCCTGCCGAAAATTTTTTATGTCGTCAAGCGTCAAGCCGTAGCCGAAGAAATGCAAAAGCGAATACAGCATTGCCGAGGCGTGCCCGCCCGACAAAATGAATCTGTCGCGGTTTGCCCACTTGGGATTTTTCGGATTGTGATTCATGTGGTGCGCCCAAAGTTCGTAAGCTGTCGGCGCGGCTCCCAATGGCATACCGGGATGTCCCGACTTCGCTTTTTGAATTGCGTCCGCAGACAAAACTCGAATCGCGTTGACGCATTTGGTTTCAATGTCCATAAAAAATTGCTCCTTGTATTTGATATTTGGTCGCCGTGATTAGTTTATACACTTTTTTTTATTCGTCAATGCCGAATTCGTGATTGAACCTTTTAATGACAACTAAAGAGTTAAGGAAATAACATACACGGATTGTTTTAAACAGCGAACACAAAAATTTCTCTTGCCGAATCTTTGACGAGGGAATTTTTTCGTTTAATGAATAAAAGTTCTTTGCACAACTGAATTTTTCCACGAAGCTGACGGATCGACTGACACAGATTATTTTTTGCAACGGATACAGAAATTTCTCCCGCTTTGGGTTTCCTTGGCGCGGAGAATTTTTTTTTAGCCGAAATGTTTTTTCTTTACTCGAAAGGCGGCGAGGCTTATGACGTAGCGATTCGGTGACAAATTTTTCATTTCCAGGAAGGAGAGATTTTATCATGGCAGACATTAACAACACTTAGTCGGGCATCACAATTTACGGCGACATCCGTAACGAACGAATTATCAACTCGGGTACGGACGTCACAATCAAAAGCTCGGATGACGCCGACACAATCATCAACACGGGCGCGAGAGCGTCCATTGAACCCGGCAGAGGCAATGATTCCGTCACCAATTCGGGCGCGGACAGCACCGTCATGGCGCAAAATTTGGGCGACAACGCGGGCAATAAAACAATCGTCAATCAAGCGGACGGCACCCGCTCAAAATTTTTTTGGGCGCAGGCGACGACTCAATCGTCAACGCTGCGGGCAACGTCACGATTGACGAAGATCACGGCGACGACACCATCGAAAATTCGGGCGACAACTCTTCAATCTTCGGCGGCTCCGAAGACGACTACATCGTCAACACCGGCAATAACGTCACAATCAACGGCGGAGATTACGAAGACACAATCGTCAACAACGGCGGAGAAAATGTCGTCTTCATCTTCGAACCCGGTTACTACGGCTCGTTCACCGTCATCGAAGGCTTTAACGAAACGTCCACGCTTCAAATCGGTCGCTATACGGGCAACACGGAAAATTACAGAAAAATCGACGCGGGCGAAGACGTTATCTTTCAGTTTGAAAAGTCCGCCGTCACACTCAAAGGCGCGACAAACATCTTCGCACAAATCAAAGTTCAAGGCGGCCCCGACATCAGCGCGACGCCTCCGTCAATAACTCAATTCGTCGACGGCTCCGACGCTCCCGAAAATCTCAGCCCGACCGCCAACAAAACTAAACTTAATTTGCTCGGCGGCAACGACACTTCAAGCAATCAATACGACAACGTGACAATCGACGCGGGCGACGGCGACGACACCGTTGACAACGGCGGGCAAATCGTCTTGCTTAAAGGCGGCAACGGTGCCGATTATATTTCAAGTCACGGCTACTACGTCACGGTTGACGGCGGCGCGGGTGATGACGTGCTTATCGGCGGCGCGGGCAAAGATACTTTCGTCGTCAGCGCGGGCGACGACACAATCGCCGATTATTTGGCGGGCACCGACAAAATTTCGCTCGGCTCCGCGCAGATTAAAAATTATTCGATTGACGACGGCGATGTTATTCTCGGCTTTGAAGGCGGCAATTCGCTCACGATTCAAGACGCGGCGGGCGACAAAATTACTCTCGTCGAAAACGGAAAATCTGTTGTAAACGTCTACGCTCAAGACGGAATTTTCAACAACACGACGACCAAAGCGACTGCCGTGACTTTGGCGGAGGATACTCAAATTTTCAGCGCGGCTAATTATTCCAAACTCACGACGATTGACGACGCGGCAGTCGACGGCGAAGTTGAAATTATCGGCAACGCGAAAAACAATTGGATTCAAGCGGGCGACTTCGATTCGACGCTCAACGGCGGCGGCGGCAATGACACGCTCTGGGGCGGCGACGGCTCCGATACTTTCATTTACAACCCCGGCGGCGGCAAAGATGTAATTTTCGCTTTCGGCGCTCAAGACATGCTTCAAATCGGCGCGGACTTCACGGCGTCATTCAAAAACAATTCCGTTGCGTTCAAAGTGGGCACGACCGCCAACGCAATTACGCTGAAAGATTTTTCGGGCACGGAATTTGTTGCGAACGGCGACACTTACCAACTCAGCGATTCAACTTTCACGAAGAAATAAATTCTGCGCGGCTGACAAAATTTTCAATCGCTAAAAGCTAAAAGCTCCAAGCTAAAAGCTCAAAAAAAATTTTCCCCGTCGAAAACTCGGCGGGATTTTTTTCGCGGTTGACGCTGATTTTGTGACGTACAAAATTTGTATAAATTACGCCGTCTCAAACGTCCGCAAAGCTGAGTTAAAATACAGTTAAATCTCGTTTACGATTATTGCATTGCGCGATGGAAGTTGCTATATTGTCCGTACATGGAGGTGTTTAAAATGAACAACATAACTTTTGATCTTCAACGCTTTACTAGTCTTGCAATTCACGGAGTTCTCGATTCGGAGGTTAGCGATTCTGTCGTCACTAATAACCAAAACAACATTTCAATCAACACGGGCGACGGCAATGATTCAATCCAAAACTACGGCGACAAAGTTTCAATCGACGCGGGCGCAGGCAACGACTCAATTTTCAGTTATGACAGCGATAATTCAACGCTTATCGGCGGAGACGGTTCCGATACCATCTACAATGACTGGGGACAAAAAGTTTCGATTGACGCGGGGCTCGGCGACGATTCGATTAACAACGTCGGCAGTTACGCAACAATCAACGGCGGAGCAGGCAACGATTCAATTCACAATATCGGCAATTACACAACAATCAACGGCGGAGCGGGCAACGACTCAATCCTTAATTGGAGCGACGACGTTTCAATCGACGGCGGAGCGGGCAATGACTCCATCAGCTTGTCCGGCTCGGCAAAAAACAATCTGATTCGTTACGCAGGCGGCAACGATACCGTTTACGGATACAATCCCACGACCAAGATAAATCTGACGGACGCTTACGTGACGGATTCATCTATCACCGGCAACAATCTGGTTTTGCGCATCAGTTCAAGCGGCTCAATAACATTTGTTGATGCTCTCAGTGTCAATGTCGACGGCACGATTTATAATCCGTCTTCAAAAAACGGCACGGACGGTCAAGATTTTCTCACCAACTTCGATTCCACTGTCACGGTGAACAGTTATGGCGGCAACGATACGATTTCAAATTCGGGCTCGAAGGTCTTCATAAACAGCGGCAACGGCGACAACAGCATCGGGAATTACGGAACCGATACAACGATACTTTCGGGCGCAGGCAACGACTCCATTCGCAACGACGCCGCAAAAGTTTCAATCGACGCGGGCGCAGGCAACGACTCAATTTTCAGTTATGACAGCGATAATTCAACGCTTATCGGCGGAGACGGTTCCGATACCATCTACAATGACTGGGGACAAAAAGTTTCGATTGACGCGGGGCTCGGCGACGATTCGATTAACAACGTCGGCAGTTACGCAACAATCAACGGCGGAGCAGGCAACGATTCAATTCACAATATCGGCAATTACACAACAATCAACGGCGGAGCGGGCAACGACTCAATCCTTAATTGGAGCGACGACGTTTCAATCGACGGCGGAGCGGGCAATGACTCCATCAGCTTGTCCGGCTCGGCAAAAAACAATCTGATTCGTTACAACTCAGGCGACGGACTCGATACCGTTTACGGATACAATGCAACGTCAACATTGAAAATCGGCGACGGCACCGGAACTTATTCGTCAAGCATAAGCGGCGCGGATATTATAGTCACTGTCGGCGACGGCTCAATCACGCTCAAAGACGCGGCGAGTTTGTCGGCTGTCAATATCGTCGGCGTTAAAACCAATCCGAAATTCATCACGCTCACCGAAGGCAACGACACCTACTACAACACGCTCGACGGCGCGACGATTCAGGCTCTAGGCGGTAATGATTCCATTCACAACAGCTATGGCGACAACGTGTCAATCAATGGCGGCGACGGCAACGATACTATAATCAGCAACGGTGAACATGTCACAATTGATGGTGGCGTAGGCAATGATTCAATTCGCAACGACTACTCGAACGTTTTGATTGATGGTGGTGACGGTGACGATTACATTTCCAACGGCTACAGCTCAAACGTCACAATTTTCGGCGGCGCAGGTAAAGACTCTATCTGGAACTTCGATGTTGACTCGGTTTCAATAGACGCGGGCACTGGAAACGACTCCATTTGGAACAGCGGCAACAACGTCACAATTGATGGCGGCGACGGCGACAATTACATTCACAACGGCGGCGACAGCGTTTCAATCGACGGCGGAGAAGATGACGACCACATTCACAACACAGGCGACAATGTCACAATAGACGCAGGCGATGGGAACGACACCATTGAAAACTACTATGGCTCAAGTGTTACAATCAATGGCGGCGACGGTCACGACTACATTTCCAACGGTAGCAATGATATTTCACTCGGCGGCGGCAACAACGTCTCAATCGACGGCGGCACTGGAAACGATACTGTCGAAAACTACGGCAACAGCGTTTCAATCAATACCGGAGCAGGCAACGATTCAATTTACAACGACGCGGCGAAGGTCTCAATCAGTGGCGGCACGGGTGACGATTACATTTTAACTGGCGGCGAATCGGTGACAGTCGACGGCGGAGCAGGCAACGATTCCATTTACAACTACGGCGAATTTGTAACAATCGGCGGCGGCGACGATGACGATGATATCACCAGCTACGGCGATAATGTTTCAATTAATGGCGGTATTGGCAACGATACCATTGTAATTGGTGGCTTGTCGAACATTTCAGTCGAAGGCAATTCGGTGACCGGTGGTGCAGGCAACGATTCCATTTACAACTACGGCGAATTTGTAACAATCGGCGGCGGCGACGGTGACGATGAAATTCACAACAACTACGGCGAAAACGTTACAATAAGTGGCGGCAAAGGCAATGACTCAATCCATAACTACTCGGGCAACAACGTTTCAATCGACAGTGGTTCGGGCGACGATTCCATTTACAACTACTACGGCAACTCGCTGACAATCGACGGCGGCGACGGTGACGATGATATCACCAGCTACGGCGATAATGTTTCAATTAATGGCGGTATTGGCAACGATACCATTGTAATTGGTGGCTTGTCGAACATTTCAGTCGAAGGCAATTCGGTGACCGGTGGTGCGGGCAACGACTTAATCAGTCTGGATTCCGACGCTAAAAACATTTTGATTCAATACGCGTCGGGCGACGGCAACGACGTTATCAGCGGCTTCAACGAGACTTCGACACTCCGAATCGGCGACGGCACGGAGCTTTACTCCACCACCAAGAGCGGCTCGGATATTATCGTCACTGTCGGCAAGGAAAAAATAACCTTGAGCGGCGCGGCAAGTTTGTCGGCTGTTAACATTGACGGCATTGCCAAAAAGACAATATTGACCGTCACCAACTCGACAAAATCGCCCACGGTAATTGCTGCCAATGTTGATGATGTCAACGCGACGAAACGCACGAAGGCAATTAAAATCACGGGCAACGAAAGAGCAAATTCGATCGTCGGCGGCTCGAAAAATGATACGCTTTACGGCGGCGACGGCAATGACACGCTCATCGGCGGCAAGTCGGGCAACGATATTCTCTACGGCGAAACCGGCAACGATTATCTTAACGGAAAGGCCGGCAATGATACTCTCTTCGGCGGCGTCGGCGACGATAGACTTATCGGCGAGGCAGGCAATGACGTTCTCGACGGCGACGACGGTAGCGACTACCTCAGCGGCGGCGACGGCAACGACACGCTCAACGGCGGCGCGGGTGACGACACGCTCAACGGCGGCAAGGGCAATGACTACCTCAGCGGCGGAGACGGTAACGATACACTCAGCGGCGGCGAAGGCAATGACACGCTCAACGGCGGCGAAGGCAGTGATATTTTCATCTACAGCGCGGGCAACGATGTCATCACCGATTATGCGGCGGACGATAAAATTTCTCTCGGCACGGCAATTTCCAATTCTTCCGTCAACGGCGCGGATATTGTTTTCACAATCGGAAAAAATACTCTCACCGTTAAAGATGCCAAATGGAAGACTTTAAATTTAATCGACGCTGAGGGAAATGTTTCCGCAACGATGATGCCCGAACCGAAAATTTTTACCGTCACCAACAAAACAAAATCGCCCACGACAATCGCTGAAGATGTTGATTTTGTCGACGCGGCGAAGAGAACTTCAAACGTTAAAATCACCGCCAACGACCGCGATAATTCAATCGTCGGCGGCTCGAAAAATGATTCGATTTACGGCAAAGACGGCAACGATACAATTTTCGGCAACGCGGGCAATGACAAACTTTACGGCAACGAAGGCAACGATATTCTCAACGGCGGCGCAGGCAATGATTCGCTCTGGGGCGGCGACAACAACGATTCGCTCTTCGGAGACGCGGGCAACGATATTCTCAACGGCGGCGCGGACAATGATACTCTTTGGGGCGGAGCAGGCAACGACACGCTCACCGGCGGCGCAGGCAGCGATATTTTCATCTACAGCGCGGGCAACGACGTTATCACCGATTACGCGGAGGACGACAAAATTTCTCTCGGCGGTGCCGTTTCCAAAACGTCACTCAAAGGCTCGGACGTTGTCTTCACCGTCAATAAAAATACTCTCACCATTAAAAATGGCGTTGAAAAAACGTTGAACTTGATTGACGCGGACGGAAATAATTTCTCGACCGTTGTCAAAGGTCCGACGCTTTTGACCGTCAACAATTCCACGAAGTCACCCGCTGCAATCGCTTCGTCCATTGAAACTGTCGACGCGGCGAAACGCACGAAGGCAATTAAAATCACGGGCAACGCAAAAGCAAATTCGATTGTCGGCGGCTCGAAAAATGATTCGATTTACGGCGGCGACGGCAACGACACAATTCTCGGCAAAGCGGGCAACGACATTCTCTACGGCGAAATTGGCGACGATTACCTTAACGGCGGCGCGGGCAATGATTCGCTCTTCGGCAACGACGGCGACGACAAACTTATCGGCGAGGCAGGCAATGACGTTCTCGACGGCGGCGACGGCAACGATACACTCAGCGGCGGTGACGGAAATGACACGCTCACCGGCGGCAAGGGTAAAGATATTTTCGTCTACAGCGCAGGCAACGATATCATCACCGATTATGCCAGCGGAGATAAAATTTCTCTCGGTGCGGCAATTTCCAAAGCGACACTTAAAGGCGCGGACGTTGTCTTCACTGTCGGCAAAAATACTTTGACCGTTAAAGATGCCAAGGCGAAAACTTTGAACTTAATCGACAAGAACGGCAACGCTGCTTCGACGATTCTCGGCGCGCCGATAGTTCAAACCGTCGACAACTCGACGAAATCGCCCGTGATAATCAGCGAAGACATTGATTTTGCAGACGCCTCGGCTCGAACAACGGCCGTAAAAATTACGGGCAACGCTCGCGACAATTCAATCGTCGGCGGCTCGAAAAATGACACGCTTTACGGCGCGGACGGCAATGATACTCTCGTCGGCGGCAACGGCAACGACAAACTTTACGGCGACGCGGGCGACGATATTTTGACGGGCGGCGCGGGCAACGATTCACTCTGGGGCGACGCGGGCGCGGACACCTTCATCTACTCAAGCGGCGACGGCAAAGATGTCATCTTCGGATTCGACGATACCGACATGCTTGAAATTACGGGCGCGTTCTCGGCGAGTTACAACAAGTCAAAGAATCAAATTGCGTTCAAAGTCGGATCGACGGCAAGCGCGATTACTTTACGCGATTTTACGGCGACGACTTTCAACATTAACGGCGACGATTACAAAATCAGCGGCACGAAGCTCGTAAAAATTTGAGCGCGTAACGAAAAAATTTTCTACCACATCGAAATTTTATCCCGTCGGAAACGCGGCGGGATTTTTTTAGTTTGGAGTTTGGAGTTTGGAATTACAGCTCACCGAAACAATTCCTAATTCCTAATTGCACTTCGCGGCGGGATTTTTTTTTGCGGCGATTGACGTTAATTTATCGACGTGCTAAAATTTTTGTAAATTGATTCACATCAAGTTATCGACAAAGGAAGTGATTATTTTGGCAGAACGAAAGAATTACGAAAGCAACGAGTTAATCGTCGTCAGTGCAAGCAATGACAGCGTTTACAACTACGGCGATTTCGTTACGGTCAGCGCGCTTGACGGCAATGACCTCGTAGTCAACGGCGGCTATTGGGAAAGTGAGCGCGGCGGCAAAAATTTTTCCGTCACGGGCGGCAAAGGCAACGACACAATCACAAGTCACGGCTCAAACTCCGTGCTCGACGGCGGCGACAACGACGATTTGATTTACAACGGCTATCGCTACTCTGCGTCGAGTAATTATTTTTACTCCTCCGACGACAGCAACTACAACGGCGACAACTCGACGATTTTCGGCGGCGCAGGTAATGATTCAATCAAAAATCGCGGCAACATAGTCACAATCAATGCGGGCGACGGTGACGATTCTGTCGACAACTATGGTGATTCGGTTTCAATCAATGCAGGCGATGGCGACGATTACATCTACAACTACGGCGATTCGGTCACAATCAGCACGGGCGCAGGCAATGATTCCGTTCGTAGCTACGGCAACAAAAATGTTCTCGTCCTCACTGACGGCGGACAAACTACCGTCAACGGCGAAGTCACCGTAAAAATGGGTGCCGGCAACAATACCTTGACGGGCGATTCTGCCGCGCAGATTTATCAATACGTCGGCGGCAACGACTTAATCACGAACTACAGCGGCGAAGACACGATTCAAATAACGTCGGGCAAAATCGACAGCTACTCTTTCGACGGCGGCGATTTAATCTTCAAAATAGGTACCGGCTCCTTGCGTCTGAAAAACATGACCAATCACGCGATAACCGTCAAAGACTCTTCGGGCAAGACGACTACGAAAATTTACGGCAACGGTTATTCGCCGCAACAGGTTATAAAAAATTTCGTCGGATCGATGGTGAACACCGCGCTTGACAGCAGATTGAAACTCGACGAGGCAATTCAAGCTTGTTCAGGATTTAATTCTCTGCAAGAAGTTATTGACAAGATGGTTGCCGATTGTCGGTCGGTAAACAACGCCGAAATTTTTCTGCGCGACTATTGCGGAATAATCTTGGACAATGACGATAGGGATGCGGTTGTTGGTTGGGATGCGGGCGGCTTGACGATGAAAACGCAATCCGATTTATTTCCGCAATCCGGCGACGCAGTTTATCCCAAATCAACGACTTTCACTATTCGTGGCTTAACAATCACTGTTCCCGAAAAAGATACACTCTCTGAAAAAGAGCAACTGGTGGTTCAAGGCTTTTACTCTTGGTGGGCTGAGGAAGCCATCAAGCTGATTGAGGAAACGTTTGGGATTAGTTTTGACGGTCAATCTATGACGCTCTCCTTCTTTGAAAATTCAACTGCATTCGCGTGGGGCTACGGCGGCTCCGGCGGGATAAGCGTCAATTTGTCTTACACATCTTTCAATGAAACTGATAAAAACGGCGGTGGCTTAGGCGATTATCTCTTCCCGCACGAAATGACTCACGTTTTGCAAGGCGACTTCAATATTTGGTCTTACATGCCCGATTACATGACTGAGGGAATGGCAGACCTTACTGCGGGCAATACCAGGTACATGACATCACTCGCAAGCGACTCCACGCTCTTGGCACAATATCTCGATCCGGATAATACCTTTAGCTCCGATACGAACGTCTATGCCGTTGGCTACATGTTTTGGCGTTACCTCATGAAACAGGCCTCCGACTCCTACGACGACTCGAAAAATTATTCGTGGAAAGACGGCTCTTCAATCGTCGGCACGAACAAGGCGGAATTTTTAACGTTCAACGGAAAAAATCAGACAATCTCGGCGGGCGCGGGCAACGACACCATTACCGCTTACGGCGAAAAAAGTAAAATCTTCGGCGAAGCCGGCGACGATTATATTTTGACGGGTTCCGTTGCGAGCGGTCTCAACATCGACGCCGGCGACGGCAACGATACAATCGACAACAGTGGCAACAAAGTTACAATAAGTGCGGGCATCGGCAAAGATTCCGTCAGCAACTCTGGCGATTCGGTCACAATCAACGTTGGCGATGGCGACGATTCTGTCGCCAATCGTGGAGATTCGGTTTCAATCGATGGCGGCGACGGTGATGACACGATTACAAATGACTACACTTCAAATTATGTCAATGGCGAGTGGGTTTATAAATACTCCAAGAGTGTCAAAATTGACGCCGGCAATGGCAACGACTCCATCCGTAGCTATGCCGATTCTGTGACAGTTGACGCGGGTATCGGCAACGACTTCATAATCAACGGAGGCTATTGGACAGACGAACGCGGCGGCAAGAATTTTTCCGTCACGGGCGGCAAAGGCAACGACACAATTACAAGTCACGGCTCCAATTCCGTGCTCGACGGCGGCGACAACGACGATTTGATTTACAACGGCTATCGCTACTACGCATCGGGAAATTATTTTTACGATTCCAACGACAGCAATTACAACGGCGACAACTCGACAATAATCGGCGGCAGAGGCAATGATAAAATTACAAATCGCGGCAACAGCGTTTTAATAAGCGCGGGCTCTGACAATGATTCTGTCTACAACTACGGCAATTCGGTTTCGGTTGACGGCGGCGATAACAATGACATAATCGTCAACGGCGGCTATTTTGAAAGCGAACGCGGCGGCAAGAATTTTTCCGTCACGGGCGGCAACGGCAACGACACAATCACAAGCCACGGCTCCAACTCCGTGCTCGACGGCGGCGACAACGACGATTTGATTTACAACGGCTATCGCTACTACGCATCGGGAAATTATTTTTACGATTCCAACGACAGCAATTACAACGGCGACAACTCGACAATAATCGGCGGCAGAGGCAATGATAAAATTACAAATCGCGGCAACAGCGTTTTAATAAGCGCGGGCTCTGACAATGATTCTGTCTACAACTACGGCAATTCGGTTTCGGTTGACGGCGGCGATAACAATGACATAATCGTCAACGGCGGCTATTTTGAAAGCGAACGCGGCGGCAAGAATTTTTCCGTCACGGGCGGCAACGGCAACGACACAATCACAAGCCACGGCTCCAACTCCGTGCTCGACGGCGGCGACAACGACGATTTGATTTACAACGGCTATCGCTACCATGAGTCGGGGAACTATTTTTATGCCTCCAACGACAGCAATTACAACGGCGACAACTCAAAAATAATCGGCGGCGCGGGCAACGACACAATCAAAAATCGCGGCAACAAAGTTATCTTCCAATATTCAAGCGGCAACGGCAATGACATTATCGAAGGCTTTAACGCTACGTCAACGTTGTCAATTTCGGGTAGCGATTATTCTTCGACGAAGAGCGGCAACGACGTTATCGTCACGGTCGGCACGGGTAAGATAACTTTGCAAGGCGCGGCGAGTTTGTCGTCTGTCAACGTAATCGGCAAGCAGACAGATCCGACAAAATTAACCGTCACCGACAAAACTTCTTCGCCCGTAACAATCGGCTCGGCTGTTGAAACTGTCGACGCCTCCAAACGCACGAAAGCAGTCAAAATCACGGGCAACGCTTTGGCAAACTCAATCGTCGGCGGTTCGAAAAATGATTCGCTTTACGGCGGCAAAGGTAACGACTCAATTCTCGGCAACGCGGGCAATGACAAACTTTACGGCGAAGTCGGCAACGATTTCCTCTGGGGCGGTGCAGGTAATGACACTTTGACGGGCGGTGATGGCAACGACGTTTTCATTTACAGCGCGGGCAAAGATGTTATCGCCGATTATGCGACGGGCGACAAAATTTCTCTCGGCGCGGCGATTTCTAAATCCTCCGTCAAAGGCTCCGACGTTGTCTTCACAATCGGAAGCGGTTCGCTCACCGTCAAAAACGGCAAAGGTAAAACGCTCAACTTGATTGATTCGGCGGGCAAAGAATCTTCGACAATTTTCGGCAATGACGTTTTCACTTACAGCAATTCTTCAAGCGCGAAAGTTACGCTCGGCTCGTCATACAAAACTGCGGACGCCTCAAAACGCACTAAGGCAATTCAAATTACCGGCAACGATTTGGCAAACTCAATCGTCGGCGGCTCGAAAAATGATTCGCTTTACGGCGGCAAAGGTGCCGACACACTTCGCGGCGGTAGCGGCAATGATAAACTTTTCGGCGAAGTCGGCAACGATTTACTTTCGGGCGGCACGGGTAACGACACGCTCACGGGCGGCGACGGTGATGACATTTTCATCTACAGCGCGGGCAAGGATGTCATTTTGGATTATGCGACGGGCGACAAAATTTCTCTCGGCGCGGCAATTTCAAAATCCTCCGTTAAAGGCGCCGACGTTATCTTTACAATCGGAAGCGGTTCGCTCACCGTCAAAAACGGCAAAGGTAAAACGCTCAACTTGATTGATTCGGCGGGCAAAGAATCTTCGACAATTTTCGGCAATGACGTTTTCACTTACAGCAATTCTTCAAGCGCGAAAGTTACGCTCGGCTCGTCATACAAAACTGCGGACGCCTCAAAACGCACTAAGGCAATTCAAATTACCGGCAACGATTTGGCAAACTCAATCGTCGGCGGCTCGAAAAATGATTCGCTTTACGGCGGCAAAGGTGCCGACACACTTCGCGGCGGTAGCGGCAATGATAAACTTTTCGGCGAAGTCGGCAACGATTTACTTTCGGGCGGCACGGGTAACGACACGCTCACGGGCGGCGACGGTGATGACATTTTCATCTACAGCGCGGGCAAAGATGTCATTGCAGATTACGCGACGGGCGATAAAATTTCTCTCGGCGCGGCGATTTCTAAATCCTCCGTCAAAGGCTCCGACGTTGTCTTCACAATCGGCAGCGGCTCGCTCACCGTCAAAAACGGCAAGGGTAAGACGCTCAATCTGATTGATTCTGCAGGTAAAGAGTCTTCGACGATTTTCGGCGGCGACGTTTTCACTTACAGCGATTCTTCAAGCGCGAAAGTTACGCTCGGCTCGTCGTACAAAACTGCGGACGCCTCCAAACGCACGAAGGCAATTCAAATTACCGGCAACGATTTGGCAAACTCAATCGTCGGCGGCTCGAAAAATGATTCGCTTTACGGCGGCAAAGGTGCCGATACACTTCGCGGCGGCAACGGCAACGATAAACTTTTCGGCGAAGTCGGCAACGATTTACTCTACGGCGGCGCAGGCAGCGATTCGCTCTGGGGCGGCGCGGGCAACGATTCACTCTGGGGCGACGCGGGCGCGGACACCTTCATCTACTCAAGCGGCGACGGCAAAGATGTCATCTTCGGATTCGACGATACCGACATGCTCGAAATTACCGGCGCGTTCTCGGCGAGTTACAACAAGTCAAAGAATCAAATTGCGTTTAAAGTCGGGTCGACGGCAAGCGCGATTACTTTACGCGATTTCACGGCGACAACTTTCAATATCAACGGCGACGATTACAAAATCAGCGGCACCAAACTCGTAAAAAGTTGAGCGCGAAATTTAAAATTCATTTCCCGTCGAAAACTCGGCGGGATTTTTTTTGCAAACCTTGCGAGGCAATAGCCGACAGTGCCGTCAGAAAAAATGATACTATTTGTCACAGTTTAATCACTTGAAAAATTCCAACGAATAAATTAGATTTATAGCAAGGTTACACTCTTGATTTTGGTTTGTTTATTTTGAAAGGAGATGGTTTTTATGTCTACGCCGGTCGGCATCATTAAAAAACTTGTCGATTCCTTGACGAAGACGACGAAAACCGGCACTGAAGCCGTCGACGAAGCTTTAAAAAATTTCGGCATAAGCGGAGGCTATTCCGCTTTCCTCAGAGAATTTGAAGGCGCGAAAAGCGATCTCTCGCAACAAGATTTTCTTGAGCAAAAATGCGGCGTTCGGCTCAACAACAAAGACACCGGCGCGATCACCGGCTCGGACGCGGGCGGCAAGACAACCAAAACCGTCGACACAATCATTCCCGAAACCGCCGCCGCCAAAGAACTCACCGACGACGAATACAATTCCTTCACGAAAAACGGACTCACCGTTAATATCCAATACGTCACGAATAATTCCCCGGGCGAAAATTTCGGTTACGACGGCGAAAATTACTTGGCGAAACAAAAGCTCGTCGTGAAAAATCTTTACAACTGGTGGTTGCCTGAAGCTCTCGATCTCATCAATGAATCGCTCGGAATTAACTTCACGGACGGGCGGGCAAGCGTCAACGAAATCGACATAAAATTTGTGAACGGTGGTTTTTATGATTCATCTGGGTATAGTAATCTCATGCGTTTGGACACTTCCTATGACGTGGGACGTGTCTCGGCTTTAACGCTGAATATTGACGCCAGTAAACTTTATACGCTTGCGGATACCGACAAAAACGGCGACGTCAACAGTTATTATGCCAACAGTCTCTACTCCCGGTTCAGCAACAACTACTACCAGTATACAAATTATCTCGACAGGCTTTTCTTGCAGGCGTTCACCGAAATGGCCTTGGATGCGAATTTGTATTACCCCGAAAAATTGCCGTCTGACATTCCCATGGGTCTGTGGCAAATTGTCGGCGGCTACGACGATTCTTCTACTACTGATTACGCTCATTTTTATTACGGTTTAGCTTACAATTACGCCGTGTTTCGTTACTTCGCGAAAAATTATTCGGACGGCACACCCGACGACGAGTTACCGGAAGGCTTGAGCTACAATTCTTCGCGCTCAATTTTGACGGCGTCGACTGCATTCACGGGCACGGACATTGATCTTGCGGATTTCGACCCGCTTGTCAAAACCGTCGACGCTTCCGCGCTTAAGACGGGCGTCAACATCACCGGCAACGAATCGGCAAATTCACTCAAAGGCGGTTCGGGCGCGGACACGCTCAACGGCAGCACGGGCAACGACACACTCACGGGCGGCGGCGGCAATGACGTTTTCATCTACGAGGCGGGCAACGACGTTATCACCGATTACGCGTCGGGCGACAAAATTTCTCTCGGCGCGGATATTTCAAATTCCTCCGTCAAAGGCTCGGACGTGGTCTTTATCGTCGGACGAAATACTTTGACCGTCAAAGATGGCGCGGATAAAACTTTGAACTTGATTGATTCGTACGGCGACAGTTTCACGACAATAATCGGCGGCGGCTCGTCGGACGAATTGACGCTCGACAATTCCAGCGCGTCCCCCGTCACGCTCGATTCGGGCGTCAAAATCGCTGACGCTTCCTCACGCACGAAGGCGATTAAAATCACGGGCAACACTGCGGCGAACACAATCATCGGCGGCACGGCGGCTGATACGCTCTACGGCGGGGCGGGCAATGATTCACTTTACGGCGGCAACGGAAACGATAAATTGTTCGGCGACGCGGGCAACGACACGCTCAACGGCGGCAGCGGCAATGACACGCTCACGGGCGGCAACGGCAATGACGTTTTCATTTACGAGGCGGGCAACGACGTTATCACCGATTACACGACGGGCGACAAAATTTCTCTCGGCGCGGCAATTTCAAAATCCTCCGTCAAAGGCTCGGACGTTGTATTTGTCGTCGGACGAAATACTTTGACCGTCAAAGACGGCAAAGGCAAAACTTTAAAGTTGATTGATTCTGCGGGTAAAAGTTCCACGACGATTATCGGCAGTAGCGGCGGCGGTTCGTCGGACGCGTTGACGCTCGACAATTCCAGCGCGTCCCCCGTCACGCTCGATTCGGGCGTCAAAATCGCTGACGCTTCCTCACGCACGAAGGCGATTAAAATCACGGGCAACACTGCGGCGAACACAATCATCGGCGGCACGGCGGCTGATACGCTCTACGGCGGGGCGGGCAATGATTCACTTTACGGCGGCAACGGAAACGATAAATTGTTCGGCGACGCGGGCAACGACACGCTCAACGGCGGCAGCGGCAATGACACGCTCACGGGCGGCAACGGCAATGACGTTTTCATTTACGAGGCGGGCAACGACGTTATCACCGATTACACGACGGGCGACAAAATTTCTCTCGGCGCGGCAATTTCAAAATCCTCCGTCAAAGGCTCGGACGTTGTCTTCACCGTCGGACGAAATACTTTGACAATCAAAGACGGCAAAGGCAAAACTTTGAACTTGATTGATTCGTACGGCGACAGTTTCACGACAATAATCGGCGGCGGCTCGTCGGACGTGTTGACGCTCGACAATTCCAGCGCGTCCCCCGTAACGCTCGATTCGGATATCAAAACCGCTGACGCTTCCTTGCGCACGAAGGCGATTAAAATCACGGGCAACACTGCGGCGAATTCGATCGTCGGCGGCACGGGCGCGGATACCATCTACGGCGGCTCCGGCAACGATAAATTGTTCGGCGGCAACGGCAACGATAAACTTTTCGGCGACGCGGGCGCGGACAGTCTCAACGGCGGTTCGGGTAACGACACACTCACGGGCGGCGCGGGCAATGACGTTTTCATCTACGAGGCAGGCAACGACGTTATCGCCGATTACACGACGGGCGACAAAATTTCTCTCGGCGCGGCAATTTCAAAATCCTCCGTCAAAGGCTCGGACGTTGTATTTGTCGTCGGACGAAATACTTTGACCGTCAAAGATGGCGCAGATAAAACTTTGCGACTGGTTGATTCGTATGGCGACATTTTCACGACGATTATCAGCGGCGGCTCGTCGGACGTGTTGACGCTCGACAATTCCAGCGCGTCCCCCGTAACGCTCGATTCGGATATCAAAACCGCTGACGCTTCCTTGCGCACGAAGGCGATTAAAATCACGGGCAACACTGCGGCGAATTCGATCGTCGGCGGCACGGGCGCGGATACCATCTACGGCGGCTCCGGCAACGATTCGTTGTGGGGCAACAAAGGCGCGGACACTTTCCTTTATTTTGAAGGCGAAGGCAAAGACGTTATCTACGGCTTTGAAAACTCCGACATGCTTTTGATAACGGGCGCATTTTCTGCAAGCTACAACAGCTCAAAGAAAGAACTTGCGTTCAAGGTCGGCTCAACTGCCAACGCTTTGACGCTGAAAGATTTTACGGCGACAACATTCAAGATCAACGGATTCGATTACTCAATCAGCGGCTCAACACTGAAGCGAAAATAAAAATCTGCGTGGAGAAAATTTTTCCGGACGAAATATTTTTCTGCAACAAAATCTCTCGTCGTCGAAAGCGGCGGGATTTTTTTTTGAATGTGGAATTACAGCTCGCCGAAACAAATCCCAATCTTGAATAATCAAGCGAAGTGCAACCTAGCGGAAAAATATGTTCGAGAAAAATTTTTTTCACGAGGGCGAATAAATCGGGCTGTTCAAGCAGTTTGTACGGGCGACATTTTTTCCGTCGTTTGCAATAGGCGGCTTGCGCTTTGCTCGGCAAATATTCTTCGGCGTTGTGCTTGAGTTCACGGGGCTTCGGTTGCACTTAGATTGTACATTCAAGCAAGCAAAGAAAAGTAACCAAAAGAAAAGACCCTCCTGCGCGGAGGGCGTTACTCGTTCGCTGTTCGGAATTGTGCGCAACGCGTGCCGCATGTGTCCGCAAGTGAAACATCCTGTTTCAATTGCGGGCGGAAGCCGTCATCCGTGACGGCCTCAAATTTCGCATTGCTTTTTAAGCTTGGCAATTTCAGTCATGATTTCTTGCGCGAAATTCGCCAACGCGTCTTTGTCTTTGGTTGAGCCGGAAAATTTCATCGGCTTGCCGTAAACGACTGCCAGACGCGGAAATTTCTTTTCGGCGGAAAAAATTTTCTCCGTGTTGACGATAGCGGCGGGAATAATCGTCGCTTTGGTCATTGCCGCGATTAAACTGACGCCCGATTCGGCTTTGCCGAGCTTGCCGGTTTTCGAGCGCGTGCCTTCGGGGAAGATGCCTAAACATTTTCCGTCGCGCAAAATTTTCACGGCAGTTTTAATTGCAGTTTTATCGGCGGCTCCGCGCTTGACGGGGAAAACGTGCAGATGTCGGCAAATCCACGCCATGACGGGATTTTTAAAAAGTTCTTCCTTGCCCATGTAACAAACTTCGCGGTCAATGAACGTGCCGAGAAACGGCGGGTCGAAATTGCTGACGTGATTCGCCGCCAAAATAAACGCGCCGTCTGCGGGAATATTTTCTGCGCCGATAACGTCCGTGTGCAAAATTTTCCCGAACCACAGGCGACACAGCGTCTTGAAGAATTTGTAAAACATCAAGCGACCTCCGAAGATTTTCGCAACGTCCGAACGCGGCGATAACTTATCACCTAAAAGCTAAAAGCTAACACGTCACGTTGCCGGCAAGCTCCAAAATTTTCGCGACGACTTCATCAATCGATAAATTTGTCGTGTCCAAAAGTATCGCGTCTTCAGCTTGTTTGAGCGGCGCAATTTCCCGTTGCGAATCTTGCTTGTCACGCAAAATAATTTCTTCGCGAATCGTGTCGAATTCCGCCGCGTGACCTTTGGCTTTGAGTTCCTCGAAACGACGCCGCGCACGTTCGTCGACGGAAGCCGTCAAAAAAATTTTCAAATCGGCGTTGGGCAAAACCTGCGTGCCGATGTCGCGCCCGTCCATGACGACCGAACCGAGAGCCGCCATTTCGCGTTGCAGTTCAGTTAATTTTTTTCGCACGAATCCGACTTTCGCCACGTCGGAAGCCGCCTTGCTGACTTCGGGCGTGCGAATTTTTTGCGTAACGTTCGCGCCGTCAAGAAAAATTTTTCCCGCCGCGTCAAGTTTTATGTCAATGTCCCGCGCCGTGTCGACAATAAAATTTTCGTCGAAATTTCCGCCGCGAGTCAAAACTTTCAAGCCGACAGCGCGATACATTGCGCCCGTGTCAATGTAGGTGTAGGAAAGTTTTTTCGCGACGATTTTGCTGACGGTGCTTTTGCCCGCGCCTGCGGGGCCGTCGACCGCAATAATTTTTTTCATTCAGCTCAGCTCCTCGAAAAAGTTCGGGTAGGAAATATCAACGCAAGTTTCGTCGTCAAGCGTGACGCCTTGAGCCGCCGCGCCGAAAATCGCCAA